>NZ_CBDKZH010000189.1:0-1500 GCF_965300815.1 Leuconostoc sp. | reverse complement strand
GGATTGGTGCATTTGGGAAAAGGTAAACCCACGCTTCACGGCTAAAGCCAAAGGCGACTTTTAAACCAGAAGCAGCTGATAAATGTGAATCACGAATTCGTAATGAGCGAATAATGGCTTGTGAGCGATCCGTGAATGCTTGAATAGCAGCTTGGGCCTGTTGTTGATCGGCGCGTGTGAGCTTTAAAACAGTGAATTGTACGTGTTCACCAGCATCTTTCCAGACATCTTGTGCTTTTGTTGGGGTAATGGGCATCTGTACGTCCTCCATTAATGACTTTATGTTCACAGTCAGCATACACCTTTTTAACGTCTTAATCAAGAATCATTCTAATTTACTTGATTAAATTTGGTAAAAAGTTTAGTATGAGAACAACACAAGCGACAGTTGAAAAATGAGGTAGGACACATGTTTAAAAACATCCGACAATTAACACCTTTTGCCATCATATTACTGGCAATTGCCTTTACTATGTCAATTAGTCAATCGACGATGACGACGGCATATCCCGTTTTAATGCGTAATTTTCAAGTTGATGCGGGGACGGTTCAGTGGTTAACAACGGGATTTATGGTGGCAATGACCCTCGTCATGCCGGTGAGCCCGTGGTTATTGAATAATGTCACGTTGCGGACGTTGTTAAATGGGATTGTCGCTGTTTTTTTGACGGGGACAGCGGTGGCCATGTTGGCGACACGGTTTGAAGGTATTATTATCGGACGCTTGCTAGAAGGATTAGCTGTCGGTGCGTTGTTTCCAACTTTTCAAAGTGTCATTTTGGAAAATACCGCAACGGCTCAGCGTGGCGTGACCATGGGGGTTGTTGGCTTGGTCTTGGGATCAGCTTTGGCCGTGGGGCCAATTATTTCCGGTGTCGTCCTCCAATGGGTTTCTTGGCGTGCGTTATTTGTGCTCTTTTTTGTCATTTTATTAGGCTTGATTGCGTTTGGACAACCCTTAATTCAAAACACCCATGTCATGCAGCCATCACGATTTGACTGGCTATCAGCGCTGAGTTTAATTGGTTTTGGTGGGGTTTTGTATGCGATTTCAAGCATTGAGACGCTGGGCATGAATTGGCTATGGTGGGCTATTTTGCTGGGAAGTTTTTGCCTGCTGACATTGTTTGTTATTCGGCAACGTCAATTAGCACAACCCTTTTTAGACTTATCAGTGCTCCGGTATCGCGGATATATCCCAGGTTTGTTGCTAACGGGTATTTCATATTCTGGCTTGATTATCGCCACGGTGATCATGCCCTTATTCTATCAACGCGTTTTCCACATCACACCGATGTGGTCGGGTTTGTTGATGGTGCCCGCTGCGGTATTTTTAAGTCAGTTGAATCCACGTACTGGTCGGTTACTGAACCAAATTGGTTTGAAAAAGTTGGTGTACATCGGCATGGCCATGATGATGGTCGGCTATGCGGGCCTAGCGTTATTTGGGACACAATCGTGGGTTGTCGGCTTATTGGCAGCCTTATTGCTGGAAGGTGG
>NZ_CBDKZH010000188.1:0-1550 GCF_965300815.1 Leuconostoc sp. | reverse complement strand
CTTCCTCTAAACACACACACGGCCATTAGTACAATTGCAACACTTCAAAGCAAAAAAATATATGAAGTAATCAACGATATTGTCGAAGAATACATTTCTGAATTGCCAATAGCAGAAAAAAAGATTATCAAATCTAGCATAGAAACAGTAGAAAAAAATAACTAATTGAAAATTGGTCTAAAAATTGTAACTTTGTGAAAAATGCAAAATTTGCGACTTTGTGAACGACCAAAACTGGCTCCAAATGAGTTTGTGAATTTTCCGATTTCACAAGGAAAAACAACCCCTGATAAAGCCTGTCACAGCGTTACTTTCGATAGTGGTAATTATGTTAACCAATATGGGCATAGTAGATATTTATATCAGTTATGGGTTGTTAATTATGTATGTTTTAGAAAATCGTGTTATAATAAATGTAACCAAAAAAGACATGTGATAGAGACACATGCCTTTAAATCACAAGCCCGCTCAGGCGTTGATGATATTGTTTAAATTTAAAATAACTTAAACCCCCTATTACCTCTCAAAGTTAAGGGGTTTTTGTTTGCCTATTTTTTAGGCTTGTTAATCTCTTTGATTAGTTCAACTACTTTAGTAGCCAAACCAACCAAAGCCGTAATTAACACAATTACCGCGGTCCAAAAGACCATTGTTGGTTTTATCCTCTCTTATAACATGAGGTTAAATACATAAGCACCACCCCCTGCTATTGGACTCACCAACGCCTTAACTTGCTTGCCTAATTATTGTACCATATTACCATTTAACAGTTGTTAGATAGCATTTTAATAAAACCTAAACTCGTATTTTCTATTCTTTCTTCAACTCTCTAAATCGTCTTTGTTGTGTCCGAATACTGATACCTGTTTTTCGATAAATCATTTTGTATGTCATACCCTGTTCTCGTAATTCATAAGCAAAATTAATCTGTTCATCACTATATGTTTTTGGACGCCCCTCCTTAAAGTTTGGGTCATTTTGCTTAGCATAATTTTTCCCTTCTTGGGTACGCGTCACGATCATATCACGCTCAAATTGCGCAAATGCACTAAATATTGTAAATATAAGCTGACCAGTTGGTGTACTGTCAATCAGTCCCATGTTTAATATATTAACCTTGATTCCTCGTTCAAATAAGTCTTGAATAATTTCAAGTGCTTCACGTGTATTTCTAGCAAAGCGATCTAGCTTAGTCACAATCAACATATCTCCAGACGTTAGCTGTTGGATTAATTTTTTAAACTCTGGACGTTTAGTTGTTGTTCCTGTAAACTTTTCTTGATAAATTTTTTCAGCACCAGCTTCTTCCAGAATAGAAATCTGATTTTCCAATTTTTGATCACTTGTACTTACACGTGCATAGCCATATTTCATTGTACTAACCTCATTTTCTCTGTCACTTACGTCATTAAGTTATGACGCTCTACAATCCCTTTAATTATAGGCTATAAAAAAAGGCGACACAACTGTTAAGTTATGACACAGTTTATATATTCGGTAGATTGCAAGAATTAACCGAACACTGCGAACTGCTGAAAAACCTTTCGTGG
>NZ_CBDKZH010000187.1:0-1598 GCF_965300815.1 Leuconostoc sp. | reverse complement strand
ACTACGTTGCGTCTCGCTTGTCAACTACTTCTTTCGATATTTCCTTTCAGAAATCTCTCACTGTAACCGCTTGCTTGTCCGCCGCCGTTAGAACATATACTAATATACCGCCTTTATCCCCCTGCGTCAACCCCTTTTTTACTTCTTTTTTACACGTTCGCTTTATCCCTTTATCACCCTTTTTATCACTTTTTTCGTTCGCTTTTTGCTAGATATTTCACCTGAAACTTTTCGGTATGTTAGGCTTGTTCCCATCAGTCATTTTATTGCAACGTCAATTTGAGATCTTCCGGTTTAATCAAATGCCATTTTTTGATAAATAACCACTTTAATGTCATAGCTAATACACATGGAAACACGATAAAAACCAATACAATATCCACTACCGCTTTTGCCGACTGATTAGACAACCCATAAGCCGTCATCGGTCCAATTAAGCCTGAAAAACCAAAACCAGCAGAAAATGGCGTTCCCTTTACATCAAATACCGTTGCCAAGATACCCATAATACCCGCGCCAATCGTTGTTGGGATAAATAGTTTTGGCTTCAAGAGCATATTGGCCATCTGAATTTTTGGTGAACCAATAAAATGTGCCAACGTACCACCGATAGGATTCACACTAGCGCCCATTGCCGCTAAAGTAAAACTCGCGACAACAATCCCCGCATTAGCCGCACCAGATCCAACACCGGATAAATTAATCGCCATTGCAATGCCAACAGATGATAGCGGCGACACGACAAGGAAAGCAAAGGCCATACCAAGCAAGGCCCCCATCAACAATGGCGTCAAGTGGGTAGCTGCTGCAACCGCTGTTCCCATCAGCACCTGCACTTGTCTTAACGGTGCTAAGGTGACCAAGCCCAATCCGCCCGCCAACAACACAACAATCAACGGTTGTAACAACATCTTTAAATGACCAAACACGGTTGTTGTCAACTTAACTAAAATTGCCGCAACCAACGTAATCAAAACAATGTTTAAAATAACCCCAGTCCCACTAATCACCATCCCCGTAGCTGTTTTCGTCACAACACCTGAGGATACAAACGTTGCCAAAGCAATCGCACCAGCGTCAATCGTGGATAATTTCAATAGATGTCCCACCGCAAAACCAGCAACAAGCGGTAGCGTACTTTGAATCAACGTTGTCATAAAATTAATATTTGCTGCAATCACACTATTAGGAAAGAGTAACAAAAGTTGACTCACTAGCGCACTTGGAATCAGGGTAATGACAATCCCTAAACTTGTCCCATTTAGCACATCAACGATAAATTTTTTGGTTTGTTGGCCACGACCGACACTTGACTTCATTTCTTTTCTCCCGTTATCACGCATTGCAATAGTTACCTATATATGTACGCGCAAAAGCGCTTTTTAAATTTCATGTAATGCTGGTTGTCCTTGAATGATCAATAAAACATCATCCAATGCAATATCAATCATATTTTGTACGGCAAGGTTCGTATAAAACGCCACATGGGGTGTCATGATGACATTTGGCAAATCCAGTAACTGTTGAATACGTTGATCCGCTACACCCTGTTGCCGTAAGTCATGATTAAATACCGCCGATTCACCTTCAACTGTGTC
>NZ_CBDKZH010000186.1:0-1604 GCF_965300815.1 Leuconostoc sp. | reverse complement strand
TTATAAATGTTCCTTAAAAAAGGACCATTCGACAGATTACTATTTTTCGGAAGAATTTAGGAGAATATGATGTTTCAATACATAAAACGGACAGTCATTTTGGCTGTTTTTTCGAGTGTCGTTGGCTTAATGGGAATTGCCCCAGTTGCCGCTGACCAAACCTATCGCGATGCAACACTGACGGGTGCAGAACAACGGCCGTTGGCCTTCAGTCAATCTAAACAGCTTGTCTTAGGTGATCATGATGACAAACAACGGGCAACGGATGCACATATTCAGTTGGCTAATACTGACAAGACAACTGCCAAACGCGCAGCACATTTGACTTACAATCCAGTTGGTTGGCACAACTATCGTTTCAAATATGAAAAAAGTAACGGTAAAATCAGTAAAGAGTGGTTATTCAATCGTGGCCATTTAGTCGGTTATCAATTCAGCGGTCTCAATGACGAACCTAAAAATTTAGTGCCTGAAACCGCTTATTTAAATGCCGGTGCCCTTAAAAGCATGAATGCTGCTAATAAGCAATCCATGCTTTATTATGAAAATCATCTGGCCAAGTGGTTAAAGACACACAAAGGCTATCGCCTCGATTATCAAGTGACACCATTGTATCGCAACGATGAGTTACTACCACGACAAGTACGCTTGGCTTATGTTGGCTACAATCCGCGTGGTGAAAAAGTCAAAATTAATCTCCACTCATATCGTGAAGAAAATGGAAATGATGATGCGACTGTCGTCTACCTCAATAATGATAGTCCAAATGCCATTATTGATTACAGTAATGGTACCGCACGCAACACACTCAATAAAGCAAAAACACTAAAAGCTGAACAAGAAGCAGCTGACCAGGCCAAAGCTGAAGCCGAAGCTAAGGCCAACGCAGCAGCAGCCGCTCAAGCTGCTGCGGAAAGCGTTGCTGTAGAAAGTGCTGCGCGCGCCGCTAGTGAGGCCGCTGCGCAACAAGCAGCAGCGCAATCTCAGGCAGCGACGGCCCAAACAGCTGTCGCCCCCGCACCAGCCACTGGTAACATTAATAATACTGGGGCATACAAATGGGCTATTCAAGATGGCTATACTTGGCAAACCCGCAAAGGCCACTCAACACGTGTTGCACCTGGTGGTGCATTGCCAGCAGGTTATCATTGGCAAGTCCAATAAATTACCATACAACGACAAAATAAAAAAGCGCATAAGCGCTTTTTTATTTTGAGTCATCATCTGCGAACGTGTGCTGATCACAACACGTCTTTAAAATTACTCAAGCACAGTTACTAGTTTTCTAAACTATTTACTTCGGATGACAATTGGTACGTTAGCCCATAAGCATCTCTTGTTAGCAAACCAAAATCTACTAATGCGCGTCTTAGCAGTGGATAGTCCGCATAATAGGACCAACGCCGCAATACTAAATTAACGTCCTGTTCATCGTACGTTTTATCACTGTCAAACTTACTGGCTAAATAAGCAATCACGTCACGCTTTTTATGGTATTTCGCTGGCCATTGTATCAAGACCCCATCGTCATTTAAATAGGCTGTAATCCCCTGTGTCATTTGTTCCCTTCCGTTTTTCTGCAATTCTAATATTAAGTTGTCTCT
>NZ_CBDKZH010000185.1:0-1669 GCF_965300815.1 Leuconostoc sp. | reverse complement strand
AAAGACAATGATTGCGTCAGCTGCCTGTAACAGCCTAAGCCATGTTTTCTGATTAATATGCTGATTTTTTGCGAATCCCCAAATCAGAAAAACGATAAAGGCAACAACGGAAATAATAAAAACTAATCCTGAAAGTGTTGAAATCATATGCTCCCCCAAGTTTTTTATTTGTTACGTATTAATTCTATAATTATTGAAAAAAACGGTCAATATTTTAGCTGAAAATCATTGTTCTAATGCGTGAATGTATTGTCAGACAGCGCATTTGATGATATTATCGTTTTTGTAAATAAAACGATGGGGTGAAGTATTATGAAGAAGATTATCGTAATCGCCATAACAGCGATTGTATCACTCGCAATTGGTGTGTTTATCGGGGCAAAAATGATGACACATCGATTAGATAACGATGCTGACAAGCACGTCGTCAGACACGCTAGTCGATCAGATAAGACAGTCGTGAAAAACATTTACCAAACGCAGAGCAATGACAACTGGAATGTCACACTTAACCGTGTTAAGACTGAAAAGGTGAAGCGGTCAGTACATGATCGTGATATGTTTGATGTCAGTTCTGAAATCAAAAGCCTATTGCCAGAAAAGTTCTATAAGACAACAGTTGAAGCAACACTTGAAAATAAAACGGATCAAGATATCCGCGGGAGTCAATTAAATGGGAAGTATACCTTTATTGACGGTAATGGGAATGCGCGATCAGCAGCAGGGGAAACGTTAGATTCCTATACGAATGTCCGACCAGCAGCGATTGAACTATTCCCAGCAAAGTCAAAAACAAAGGTGAATTTTGTCGTTTTGAGTGACAAAGATGACTTCAAGTCTGACGGTATTAAAATTGCACTACCAGATGTTGCCAAAGATGGGTCACAAAATGAATCTTATACTGGCGGCACATTCTACTTTAACAAGTAACCACGCAGCAGTGCTATAACAGCAAAAGCGTCAATCTGACTAGTCAGATTGACGCTTTTTTTGAATTAGGATGATGTTTAAGGTGTGATCAACTAAGTATAATTTGCGTCATCAGGTGAACTATGGTATTCTTATTAAGTTAGCTCAGTGATTTTGCGATCACCATATTTCTTTTATCTAGATTGAAATATATTCCAGGGGCTGATGTACATAGCAATACAACAGTTAAACGCCGATTTCGGCGTTTTTATTTTGCCATAATAAGTGAACAAACAAAAAAGCGTTGGTCGCGATAAGGCGGCCGACGCTTTTTTATCTCAGGTTAAACTGACGCTTAACCAAGTCGTGAACTTACTTCTTTTCTGACAAAAGCTTAACGATTTCTTGCAAGTACTTTTCAGTCTTTGTATCTTCAACTTCAGGAACTTCTGCTTCTTTAGCAGACTTCTTGTTCATTGTGTTGAAGACTTTAACCATCATGAAGATTGCGGCTGCAATAATCAAGAAGTTGATGATAGATTGCAAGAACAAACCATAAGCAACAGTTGCTGTGCCAACTTTAATCGCAAGATTTGAGACATCAATCCCACCAATCAAAATACCAACAAGGGGCATGATGATATCGTTAACCAGTGACTTCACGATCAAACCGAAAGCGCCACCAATGACAACGGCAACGGCAAGATCGACAACGTTCCCTTTAAAAGCGAACTCTTTAAATTCTTTCCACATAATATAT
>NZ_CBDKZH010000184.1:0-1675 GCF_965300815.1 Leuconostoc sp. | reverse complement strand
ATTCTATTATTAAATAAATCATATTTTTCACAAACATATCGAATTTGGTATAGCAAATTTGTGAAAGCGCTTGCATTTATTCCTAAGTATGCTAATCTTATCAATGTAAGCGCTATCGTTTTTTTATAGTTGCGATATCCGATATTAAAAAAACAAGGAAGACAAAATGGCTGAAATTCGTTTGGAACACATCAATAAAACTTATCCACACATGACCACCCCATCTGTGGCAGATTATAATCTTCAAATTCACGATAAAGAGTTTATCGTGTTTGTCGGGCCATCTGGTTCCGGTAAATCAACTGTTTTACGTATGATCGCCGGCTTAGAAGAGATAACTAGTGGTGAATTTTTCATTGACAATAAATTAATGAATGATGTCCCACCTAAAGACCGTGATATTGCGATGGTTTTTCAAAACTATGCCCTCTACCCACATATGAGCGTGTTTGATAATATTGCGTTCGGTCTCAAATTAAGAAAAGTACCCAAAGCAGAAATCATACAACGTGTGCAAGACGCAGCGAAAATTCTCGGTATTGAAGACTATCTTGATCGCAAACCCGCTGATTTATCTGGTGGTCAAAGGCAACGTGTCGCGATGGGACGCGCAATCGTTCGTGATGCAAAAATTTTGTTAATGGATGAACCCCTATCTAACCTTGATGCCAAATTACGTGTTGAAATTAGAGCAGAAATTACTAAGATTCACAAGCGGATTGGTGCCACGACTATTTATGTGACGCACGACCAGACAGAAGCGATGACACTGGCTGATCGTATTGTGATTATCGACCATGGTGACATTCAGCAAGTTGGTACCCCACAAGAACTCTACAATGAACCTGCCAACATTTTTGTGGCCACATTCATTGGTATGCCATCAATGAATATGATTTCTGGTCAGTTCAGTCATGATGTATTGACGACAAAAGATGGTTTTACGCTGAAAATTCCGCTTGGTATGGCTAAGCAACTCACCGCTCGTGGCTACGAAGGCAAACAAGTTGTCTTCGGTATTCGGCCGGAAGATATTCATTCCGAACAAGTCGCACTCGACACCTATCCCGAAAGTAAAGTGACAGCAACTGTTACCATTGCAGAACTAATGGGCGCCGACTCAATGTTGTATACGCAAGTTGGGTCACAACAACTGGTTGCGCGTGTCAATGCCCGTGATTACAATCAACCTGGTGCCGCAATTGAACTCGCAATCAACACCAATAAAGGCCACTTTTTTGATGCCGATACGACACAGCGGATTGTCTAAGACTGTCGCGATTTCCTGACCATTTAATCCATTAACGAGGCCATTATTTATGAATAAAGCAGCAATTTATCATCGTCCTGAATCTGAATATGCTTATTTATATACAGCAGATGAACTACGATTACGTATCCGAACCGCAAAAGATGATATCCAATCCATTAGCGTCGTTGCTGGAGATCCCTATAATTGGCAGAACGGTACTTGGCAAAAATCTGCCAATGTTGTCATGGAAAAAACACTTGTCACTGAGACCCACCAATATTGGCAAGCATCATTAACAGCGCCTTTTAACCGTTTAAATTATGGATTTATTTTAACTGACAGTTTCGGCGATTCAGTTTTTTATGGTGATCAGGGATTTGAAACACTCACAGCTTCTGAAAATGATGACAGCGGTTTGATGGG
>NZ_CBDKZH010000183.1:0-1681 GCF_965300815.1 Leuconostoc sp. | reverse complement strand
AACTTATTCTGACAAGACTCAAAATAACATTTTCAATATGTCTCCCCCTTTACGATGACTTTTTATGATAGAATTAACTTTGTGTTTATTCACAATATTGAGGAGTTAAACTATGTTTTCTACAATACTGATGTTCGTCTGTGCCTACTTTCTCGGGTCATTACTACCGGGATATTGGATTGGCCTCATTTTTTATCACAAGGATATTCGTGATGAAGGTTCCGGTAATATCGGCACGACCAACTCCTTTCGCGTCCTTGGTCCAGTCGCCGGTACCGTCACACTCGTCCTTGATCTCTTAAAAGGGACAGCTGCTGGCTTGTTACCCATCCTTTTCCACAGTCCGATCAACCCCATGTTGGTTGGTATTGCAGCCATCATTGGGCATACCTTCTCAATTTGGATTAAATTCAAAGGGGGCAAAGCGGTGGCCACCTCAGCTGGTGTCTTACTCGCCTACAACCCACAATTTTTCATCCTAGTCTCGGCAGTCTTTATTATCATGTTACTGCTCACGTCAATGGTGTCGTTGAGTTCAATGGTTGGCTTTAGTTTTGCCCTGATCACGTCATTTTTCTATCACGATCTCATTTTGACTTTAGTAGCGGCCGCGTTAACTTGCTTTGTCTTTTACCGGCACCGCTCAAATATCCAACGTATTAAAAACGGGACTGAAAGTCTCGTCCCATTTGGTTGGTATTACCATTATCGACAAACACATCACAACTAAAAAAGGTTCGGCTTAGCCGAACCTTTTTTAGTTGTCTTTTGTATCAAATAGAATGGTTACTGGGCCATCATTGACTAATGACACTGCCATATCGGCACCAAATTGTCCCGTTTCAACCGGTAATCCAGTACGCCGTAGTGCGGCATTAAACTGGTCGTACATCATGCTGGCAAAGGCTGGTTGGCCAGCTTTGGCAAAGCTCGGCCGATTGCCCTTCTTCGTATCAGCAAACAATGTAAATTGAGAAATAGACAAAATTTCGCCAGCAATCGCTTGGATGCTCAAGTTCATCCGTCCGTCCGCATCTTCAAAGACACGTAACTGACTAATCTTTCGAACCAGATAATCAATATCAGCCGTTGTGTCGTCATCAGCAACACCCACTAATAACACAAAGCCAGCTTTAATTTGCCCAACAATTTGGTCATCAATCGTGACTTGTGCCGATTTGACACGTTGTAACACAACTTTCATTTTTCCCACTCCTCAATATCACGTTTAGATACCATGATACGGGAAAAGGCGTGCGGGATCAAACGCCGCATAAACAGTGTCGCATGCACCGTAATCAATAAAGCATCTAATGGATCACGTTTAATCATATAAAGTACTAAAAACAGGACAGATGTTGGGGGTAACAACAACAAGACTGTCGCGACCCATAACCGTTCAAACCACCAGTATTTTAACGCTTTGTCTACGGTACTTTGGTCCACGGCTAAGGGTTTTACTTGCTGAAAGTCATAGTGGACTTTTTGCCGACCCACATACCAAGCAATAATTGGAATGCCCAATGTAATAACTAAGACAAGCCACCACACGATGGGCTGATGAATTGGAATATGGGGTAAATGCAGTAATATATCAAACAACCAATATGGGGTCACTAAGACACTACTAATAAATAGTGGCCAGAGTAACCATTTTTGGGACTTTGGTTCCGGTAATTGT
>NZ_CBDKZH010000182.1:0-1694 GCF_965300815.1 Leuconostoc sp. | reverse complement strand
CACTAAGACTGCAATGCCCATAAAGCTATAAGTTTGTTTAAAGAACGCACGCATTCCTGCGTCCATGCCTGTCACATCGCGACGGGCATTCATGTCAAAATTATCCATTTGAGTCTCCCCGTATTTTCATAATTTTACCAGCGTAAAATATTACCGTTTCTATATATTATATTGCTATAGAAATGCCTGGTTACTATCATTATAGCAAACTCGCATTTAAAATAATATCAATACGCTAATGTCTACAGCATTTACTGCAAATCTGTCCGCAATTGTCCCAGTAACTTTTCATAGGCGAACTCATATTTTTCAATATCACCGGCACCCATAAAGACCATCACTGCGTTTTCAAATGGTATCAATAAGCTCATATTATCTTCTGTGATAATGCCACCAAACTTACTAATTTCCGCACCGATTTCTGCTGAAGTCACGGCGCCAGCCTTTTCACGCGCTGAACCAAAGATATCAGCTAAAAAGACTTTGTCTGCGGCTTCTAAACTTTTCGCAAATTCGTCTTTATAGGCAATCACGCGTGAGTAAGTGTGCGGTTGGAAAATCGCAATAATTTGTTTATTGGGATACTTCTGCCGTGCCGCATCCAAAGTCGCATCGATTTCCGTAGGATGATGCGCATAATCATCAATTACTGTAATATCGGCAATTTGCTTTTCACTAAAACGCCGCTTAACCCCTTGGTAGGTCATTAAGAACTCACGAATCAAGTTAAGATCAACCTTTTCCATGTAGGCCACCGCAATGACAGCCAAAGCATTTAAAATACTGTGCTGACCAAACAACGGCACTGCAAACTCGCCTAAAGGTTCCCCACGGAACAACACCTCAAAATGTGACCCTTGGGTTGATTTCCGAATATTCGTGGCGACAAAATCATCCCGATCCGCATTTGTCCCATAATAGTACACGTCAGCGGCTGGTTGTAAACTGCGCAGATGTGGGTCATCGCCCCAAGCAAAAATGGCCTTTTTAACGTTGCCAGCAAAGTCTGAAAAAGCTGCTGTCACATCGTTAATATCATGATAATAATCTGGATGATCAAAATCAATGTTGGTCAAAATGGCGTAATCTGGGGCATAATCTTTGAAATGACGACGATATTCATCGGCTTCCACCACAAAAAATTGTGAATTTGGTACCCCACGCCCCGTACCATCACCAATCAAATAAGAGGTTGGCGCAATGTTTTTTAAGACGTGTGCGAGTAAACCGGTGGTTGATGTTTTCCCATGCGCACCAGCGACAGCAATCGATGTTGTTTGCGCAATTTGATCTTGCACCGCATCAGGATAGGTCATCATGGCCACCCCAAGCGCCAGTGCGCGAGCAACTTCAACATGATCGTCTGTAAACGCATTGCCTCGAATAAAAATCGCATCCGTATGAGCATCCACATTGGCCGCATCAAATGGTAAAATTTCAATCCCCGCTGCTTCCAACGGTGCTTGTGTATAAGTATAAGTTTCAATATCTGAGCCTAATACCACATGGCCTTGATCATGTAAAATTTGTGCCAATGGCCCCATACCTGTACCTTTGATACCGATAAAATAATATGTTTTCGCCATTATTGCTCCTCAACTGAAACGAAGGTAAAGTATTGTAATTCACCTTTTCGTAACTCAAATATTAATTTTTTATATTGCGCGTTTTCATCGTTTAACGTCCGATACGTC
>NZ_CBDKZH010000181.1:0-1709 GCF_965300815.1 Leuconostoc sp. | reverse complement strand
GATTGCATTTTTCTGGTAGAATAGGTTACTAGAGGTTAATACGACAATGACACCAAAACAGTTTTTAGATTTAGTTGAAATTCGGGTGGTAATCCCCAGTGTTGCGCCATTGCTGGTGGGGTTAGCTTATAGTCAATGGCAATATGCACGGTTAAATTGGTTGAATGCAACGTTGCTCATCATCGCAACGATTAGCGTGCATTTAGCAGTTAATACATTTAATCGTTATGAAGATGCGAAACGGCAAAAGAACAACGCCTTTTTGCGTCAAGAAGCGGCCGGCGAAGAAATTTCTAACCATCAAGTGCGAAATGTTGCGCTCGTGTTAGGTGTGATTGCAGCATTGGCTGGCGTCGCTGTGGCATTACGTACCGGTTATGTGACTTGGATTATTGGGATTGTCAGTTTTTTAATTGGTTATCTTTATTCAGCAGGGCCAAAGCCAATTACGAACACGCCATTTGGTGAACTTGTCTCTGGTTTGACGATGGGTTACTTTATCTTTGTCGCACAAGTGTATGTCAACACGCACATGACGCCTATGCCGAGTGTCTTACTCCAATGGTTTGTGGTCAGCTTCCCGTTGACAGTGTTTATTGCAGAAATTATGTTGGCCAATAATATTGCTGACCATGATGAAGATGAAGAAAACAATCGCCACACCTTGGTACACTATATTGGCGTATCAGCGGCCAAGCAACTCTATCTTGTTTTGGCAATCATTGCGTTTGCGGAAATGATCTTGGTGACGTTGGTCGGTTGGTTGCCAATTACAAGTTATGCGATGATTGTATTGTTGCCAATCGTCATCCGCCATGTTCGCGATTTTATTGCGCGTCCGATCAAACGGGAAACTTTTATTTTAGCCATTAAAAATCTAGTCATTGTCATGTTGGGGATGACGGTTGCCATTGTGGCAGGGATACTGTTATAAAAAAAGACGACCGCAATTGCGGTCGTCTTTTAGTTAAAGCGTTGTAAATCTTCAATACTTGTGACAGTAAAGCCTTTCTTTTCAAGGCGTGTCACCAGTTTTTGTAATTGTTCGCTGTCAATTGCGAGGGGCAACGTGAACATGAGTGATGTGGGCGTTGCTTGTTGTGGTTGAATGCTTAAAACGGATTCGATGTTGGAATAGCGGGCGATAATGCTCGCTATTTTTTTCAAGTCACCTTGCGTGTTATGTGAGGTAACCGAAATGGCGACACCACCAGTACGTACGGACCAACTCTGTGACAAAAGGTCCATCAGGGCATCATGGGTGAAGATGCCGGCGAAATGGTGTTGTTCATCGAGTACAGCGATAAAAGGCAAATCACGGATCGCAAAAAAGACCTCGTAAAAGTGACTTGTGGTATAAATAAACTTGGTTGAATTGCGCATGATAGCCGTTACGGGCAAATTCATGTCGCCGTTTTTGGCAATATGCTCGTAAACATGTTGTTTATAAACATTACCGCGAAAGAGTTTGCCAGATTCATCCAAAATTGGCATTGTGCGCGTATGCGCCTCCGCAGCTGAATTAAACAAATCATTCACTTGCGCAATTGTCGTATTTTCTGTAACTGTTGTCAATTCAGACTTTGGGGTGATGAGAGATTCGTGGAGCATATGCGTGTCCTAAAATTAAATTTTTTATCATGAAATAGCCATATATCATGATAACACAGAATTCTGTTATACTGGTAGATTAGATTGAGAATTTTAGT
>NZ_CBDKZH010000180.1:0-1730 GCF_965300815.1 Leuconostoc sp. | reverse complement strand
TAATAGGCATTATCATCCCTAATTCACCCGAGCTAAAGCCAGTTGACGGCTGATCAAATACGGTAGTATAATGGCTTGTTGTAGCGTTATAAGCGCATCTTCAGGTTATGTTATCGCAACATAACCTGAATAATTTTCGATGAATTGCTTAACGTTTAACAACAGTCTATCATCATGTGCTGAGCAACCACATTAAAAGGCTTTGGGAGTGAGAATATGAGAGGAATGTTATCTTTACTTTGGATCATAACCTTGATCGCATTGGTGGCATTTTTTGTTCTATTGATCATTTTTGTGATCGACAAAGTTAAACAGCGTGACAGTAGCGTCAGCGGACGCGTATTGATCACAACGCTTGTGATGAGTCTGATACTTTTAGTGACCTCATGTGGGGCCGATGTTGGGGCCGAGACGGCCCGGGGCTTATCCTCAAATGTCGCAAAGTCTGACAACTTAGCTATCACATCTGATGATGACAGTAGCACTAATCAAGACTCTGAAATTGATGTCGATGTGGAACCCGATGATAATATTCATACGATAACTGAGGTGTCACCTAACATTAGCAATAATGAACCCATTGCCTATCACACAGACATCACGTATGAGCAAGTTGCCCACGCCCCAGCTGATTTTGCTGGCGAAAAAATGCAATTTAGCGGTAAAGTGGTCAAAATTGTGCCAACTGATGGTGATGATAAAGTCCGGCTTGCAATCAATGACAACCCCAACAACCTATTGATTGTTGACGTGGATCAAGATTTGCTGAGCGGTTCAAACCTATCAGAAGGTCAACAAGTGACTTTTTCTGGTGTGATTGAAGGGATCGAAACCTATCAAACAGATCAAGGTGATAAAGTAACCGCCCCATCGATGGACGCTAAAATCATTAATTACCAAGCAAGTAACTAAACACACGCATGCCCGTTTGGGCGTACATAGCTAACTCACGTCTCAGCACTACTGCAATAAAAAAAGCCACCTGGCGGCAGCTTTACTTGTTGTCATTTTCTTTTGCAATTTGCTTAGCGCGGTGGTTAATCACCATTGAACGGATAATACTGATAATTGTTGGCAAGATTGTCACAAAGGCAATACCAATAATGATGATTGAGAAGTTGTCCTTCACAAATGGAATATTACCAAATAGGTACCCTGCACCTGTGGCAATGAAACTCCATGAAAAGGCTGCAATCAATGTATTTCTGAAGAAATGGCTGAATGGGAATTGACTAATACCGGCCACCAAAGGCACAAACGTCCGGACAATTGGCATATAACGACCAATAATAATGGCCATCGCCCCATGCTTTTCAAAGAAGCCTTCGGCTTCACGAATATGTTCTTCTTTAATAAAGCGGCGCATGAACGGATGCTGAAGTAACTTAGCCCCACCCGTTCGACTAATACAAAAGTTCAAGGTGTCGCCAGCAACTGCGGCAACGAAGAATAGTATCATAAAGACCCAGTGGTTAAGACCAGCCGCAATGCCTGCTGGTGTTGCGGCAACAGCGCCAGCCGCGAAAAGCAAAGAATCGCCAGGCAAAAACGGCATAATAATAATACCCGTTTCAATAAAGATAATGGCAAACAAAATTAAATAAGTCCATGGTCCAAATTGTGTCACCAAACTGGCAATATGGCTATCAATATGAAGAATGAAGTCAATCAAAAACATGTATTTGTTATGTGCCACTCCAGCCCAACGAGACTGTCTGGCACATTTCTCC
>NZ_CBDKZH010000179.1:0-1754 GCF_965300815.1 Leuconostoc sp. | reverse complement strand
AGATAAGATTGAGAATTTTAGTAAGGATAGATAAAAAGCTGACATGAAATATATTATTGGACTCGGAAACATTGGCTCAAAATATGAACAAACCCGCCATAACATTGGTTTTATGGCTATTGATGCCTTTGCCGCGGCGCACCAAGTCGCCTTTTCACCAAGTAAACACTTTGCCTTAACGGCTAAAGTGACCGTGGCTGGTGAACCAGTCATGTTGGTCAAACCAACAACCTATATGAACGATTCAGGTAAAGCGGTACGCGCTGTTTTAGATTATTTTGGTGGGGCAATTGACGATGATGTCCTTGTGTTGGTTGACGATATGGATTTGCCATTTGGTAAATTGCGGTTTCGTGGGAAAGGGTCAGCCGGTGGTCATAATGGTTTGAAGTCCATTATGGCACATACTGATTCCCAGACATTTCTACGTTTAAAGTTTGGACTCGGGCATCCAGAACGTGACAAGCAAGCAGTGATCAACTATGTGTTAGGAAAGTTTACACCAACTGAGATGCCAGCGGTTGAACAAATGCTAGATCGCAGTGTCGCTGCCATGACTGACTGGATTAAAGGGGCTGACGTGGCACAGTTGAGTAACCAGTATAACGGCTAACAGGTGTCACCGGTTAGTGATGTGTGGGCAAGGGGAGTATTGATTATATGTTAACGGATTTTCTAGCACAATCAGAAACAATTCAAAATATTACGACTCACGCCACCGAGGATTCGACGCAACTCCTGTTAGGGGTACATGGCAGCGCGCGTGCTGCCAGTATTGCGGCGCTTTATCAAGCCAAACCACGTCAAATGTTAGTGGTGACTGATACACAAGTTCATGCTGATCAACTTTTGGCCGATTTATCCCAGTTGACGACGGCGGCCATGGGTTTTCCGGCGGAAGAATCGTTAGCCACGGAAATAGCCATTAGTTCACCTGAATTGCGTATGCAACGGGTGGCGACACTGTTGGCCTTGCGACGCCAAGAAAAAGTGATTGTCGTGACAAGTTTGGCGGGCGTTGAACGCCTGTTGCCAAAGCCAGAAACGTTGGATCAGGCCAACTTGAACTTGGCTGTCGGAGAGACGTATGCGCTGGACAATATCAAAGCGACTTTGATGATGATGGGGTATACGCCAACGAAGTTGGTGCAAACCCCTGGTGAATTTGCGCAACGCGGCTCCATTATTGATATTTATCCGTTCACTGGTGAGGAACCCGTGCGATTGGACTTTTTTGATGATGAATTAGATCAAATTAAAAGTTTTGATGTGAGTACGCAAAAGCGGACAGGCAATTTTGAAACGGCTACCATTGAACCGGTGACGGATTTTATTGTGTCAGAAACGGATTATACGGCCGCTGCTGCTAGTATTGAGGCTGCTTTTAATGACTACCGTCGTGAGCTTGTTGGCGTGGAAAAAAAGCATGCCACGACTGGTTTTGCGGTAACGCAGCAGTTGTTAGAAACACGTGTGCGTGAAAATCGCTTGTTGCCGTATGCGACCCACTTTTTCGGTGGTGAAACGACGCTACTGGCTTATTTTCAACCAGAACACTTGTTGATATTGGATGAGTATACACGGATTAAAGAAACCGGCCTTACCCAACATAACCAAGCACAAGACTGGGTTGAACAGCAAATTTCAAGCTACCAATTACTACCACGGCAGACTTTTCGTGCTGATTTGACGACGCTATTGCATCAAGACAAGCGGGCAACCTTGTATTTGGCGAATTTTAAGCGTGGCCTAAG
>NZ_CBDKZH010000178.1:0-1762 GCF_965300815.1 Leuconostoc sp. | reverse complement strand
ACATAAAATACTTGATTACGTTCGGAATGGTGAAGTAAATAAATTACGAGATATGGTCTTTAAACTTAGTAATGGTGTTATTCCAACAGTCACCGGTGATACTTTACGTTCAAAAAAAAAATTATTCAAACATCGTGTTCGAAAAACTATCGCAAACTGGTATTGAATGCGGAATGGATATTATCACAGCCTACAGTAGTCGTGATTTATTTATTAAAAAAACTGAATTAACGACCACTTTAGATGAAATTCTACAGGTTCGTGATGCAGCCATCGTGTATTATACAAATAAGATTCATGAGATCTCATCAAAACACTTGTCACCATTCATCACCTCTATCATTCAGTATATTAATGCAAACGTTTATCGTCCCATCAAAGTGAAAGAGTTAGCACGTCAGTTTAATATTAGTGAGTCCAAATTACGGACACTTTTTAAGTCCGAACTGGATTCAACAGTCCAAGATTTTATCACCAATCGCAAACTTGCGGAAGCCAAACTCATGATCAACTCCAATATTCCAACAGGCGAAATTGCCTATACGTTAGGCTTTACAGATGCTTCCCATTTTTCACGCGTCTTTAAAAAATTTGTGGGTCAGACCCCAAAACAGTACCAACAAGCACTGGCAGTAGCTGTAGTTGAATAGATTTCGCTTGGTAGTGATTTAAGTGTTGTATTGTTTTTCAATCAACATATCATACTCAAACTTAATCATAACAAAAGCCCGTTAAGTTAAACGTTATCGTTAACTTAACGGGCTTTTGTTATATTTTTACATCGTCGGCTTTTTGATTACAAATTAGCGTTCATAATCTTGGCTACGGCTGCATGAATCTTTTCTAAATAAATACCTTGTTCTTCTTCAGATTGGGCATACTTATCAGCATCCACACTTTGATCAGCCACAACCACGGCATCAGCCATTAGTTGCGTCGCTTCGGCATACTTCGTGTACGCCGTTGCCAGTGACTTGTGCACGCCTAACAAACGTACTGGTGCTGAAGCAGCATTTAATTGTGCCGCATTGGCCTTGTAGTTTGCCACCGCATCTTCGAATTCGGCTTTAATTTCAGCAAATTCTGCAGCAGGAATATCAGCAATTTGACCTGCTTCCTTGGCATCATCTAACTTTGTAAAGAAAGGTGAAACGCGTGTTGCAGTATCTTCCGTATTCGTCAAAACATTTTGCAATGTTTGAATATAAATTTGGGCTTGTTTTGGATTAAATTTTGGCAATGTCTCTTATCCTTTTTTGAAAATTTTTCGCTGTACTAATTTTACCAGTTCAACGATCAGAATGATACTAATTCCAGCAACTAAGACAACTGCCCATTGGTAAGCATCCAAGTGTGAGACATGGAAGATAGGATTCAATGGCGGAATCACAACAACTGCCGCCATCACAACCAATGAGCCAACCAAAGCCCAGTTGAATAACTTATTACGGAAGGCTTGTGGGCCTAACATTGATCCATAAACTGACTTCACGTTGATCGCGTTAAACATTTGCATCAAACCAAGTGTCATAAATGACATGGTTAGGGCATCTTGGTGCGCCGCTGTTTCACCGGCATGCACCGGATAAGCCAATGAGAAGCCGTAAACTGATAACACGATTACAGCCTGTAAGATACCTTGCCAAATAATGGCTGGGCCAACACCACCCGACAAGAAGCTAGCACCACGACCACGTGGTTTCTTCGTCATCGCATCTTTTTGCGCTGGTTCAAGACCTAAGGCAATCGCTGGTAAGGTATC
>NZ_CBDKZH010000177.1:0-1763 GCF_965300815.1 Leuconostoc sp. | reverse complement strand
ATAGCACGGATAGCCTCACCAACTTTTGGTGATGGGCCATAAGGCGATTCATTGGCCGATAAGCGCGCCAAATGATCGAGTTGGTACTTTGCTTTCACCACGTCAACAGGTAGTTCTGCCTGATAAGCGGTTAAGTTTTGATTGTTTCTTTCATGCTTCACCTCGCCAATTCTGTCGTTCATGTAAGCGCGATTGTTGTCCTACACGCGCACCAAGTTCTGCTTCAATCTCTGCCAACGAGACACCTGTTGACACTAATAATACCATTAAATGAAAGAATAAATCTGCCGTTTCATAGATTAGTTCTTCACGATTGTTTTTAGCGCCAAGAATAACTTCCGTGGCCTCTTCACCCACCTTTTTTAAAATTTTTTCTTGCCCCTGCGCATACAAATAGCTCGAATAAGCCTCGGGGATAGGGAGAACATGTCGCTGATACGCGATGTCATATAATTCTTCAAGGGTTTGTTTTGTCATTGTTCAAGGTTCGCCTTTCTATTTATTGCTATTCTGCCTGGGCTTCTTTTGTTGGCACCGGATTAAAAAAACACGATGTTGCGCCAGTATGGCAGGCTGGACCGTTGGGTGTCACTTGAATAAGCAGTGTATCGGCATCGCAGTCCAGCATCATCGTCTCAACGTGCTGGGTGTGTCCACTGGTCGCCCCTTTGTGCCACAATTCACTGCGCTCGCGCGACCAAAACCACGTTTCTTTGGTTGCGCATGTGCGCTGGAAGCTTTCTGCATTCATATAGGCTAACATCAAGACGGCACCGGTCGTAAAATCTGTAACAATGGCTGGCACTAAACCATTTTGTAAGCGCTGGTTAAAATTTGGCGTCAATTGGTTTGTCATAAACGGATGGGTATACCTTTCTCATATAAGTGCATTTTTAATTCAGGGAGACGCATTTCCCCGTAATGAAAAACTGAGGCGGCCAACGCGCCATCGACAGCGCCATCTTGAAAAACAGCGGTGAAATCTTGTTGACTACCCGCACCGCCACTAGCAATAATTGGCACTTTTAATCGTGCTTGTAAGGCTTGATACAATGCGATATCATAGCCTTTTTTTGTCCCATCAGCAGACATGCTGGTCACCAACAGCTCGCCTACACCACGGGCGGCCATTGTTTCCGCCCAATCCAAGGCATTCAGTGCTGTGGGTCGCATCCCGCCAGCGGTATACACGCGATACATTTTTGCTACGTCATCCCATTTCGCATCTATCGCCCCGACTATGGCCTGAGAACCATAAAGGGCGGCCCCTGCTGTAATCAAAGCTGGGTTGTCTACGGCAGCAGAATTCAAGAAGACCTTATCAGCTCCGGCTTGAATAATAGCCTTCATACTAGCCAGATCCGTCACGCCACCGCCTGCCGTTAAGGGAATAAAGACAGCTGCTGAAACTCGTTCAATGACTTCAATCATCGTCGCACGCCCCTCTTGCGTAGCAGATATGTCTAAGAAAACGAGTTCATCTGCCCCAGCATCTTGGTAGGCAGTTGCCGAAGCGACTGGGTCCCCAATGTCTTGTAATTGTTTAAACTGGATACCTTTGACCACCCGACCGTTTTTAACATCTAATGCTGGGATAATGCGTTTGGTTAATGTCATCTTACACCTCACTTGCTGCCAACTGGGCCAACGTGATTTGCCCGACTGCTAGCGCTTTGCCAATAATCAGATCGGTTTTGCCAGCCTGTTGCAGGGGCAATACGTCTTATTACTCAGCAAGACCGCCACTGGCTATAATCGTGGGC
>NZ_CBDKZH010000176.1:0-1772 GCF_965300815.1 Leuconostoc sp. | reverse complement strand
AAAATACGTCTAATGTCTATTATGCGGCGCATTTTTCAACGCAGGCACCTGCTACAGATGCAGCAACACCGTTTGTGACGGCTTATAAGAAGGCCTATGGCGAAGCACCATCACAATTTACGGCATTGGCTTATGATGCCGTCTACATGATTAAGCAAGCGATTGAAGATGAAAAATCTGTTGATCGTGCCAAAATTACCACCGGATTAGCGCATATCAAAAACTTTGATGGCGTGACGGGGAAGATGACGATGGATGCGTTCCATAACCCCAAAAAGTCATTCGTCATGGGTGGTGTGTCTGATGGTATAGATACAACTGCATTGGTTGGTAAATAAGGGGCTGTTCTGTGGCATGTATTCTACAACAGCTGCTAAACGGTGTGATATTGGGCAGTGTATATGCGTTATTAGCTTTGGGTTATACCATGGTTTATGGCATTATCAAGTTAATTAACTTTGCACACGGTGATGTGTATATGTTGGGCGCTTACTTTGGTTATTTTTTCATCAAAATTTGGCACCTGAATTTCTTTGTGGCCCTCATCCTGTCGATGATTGTGAGTGCCGGTGTGGGGGTGTTAATTGAATTAGTCGCCTATCGACCATTACGGCATTCACCGCGTATTGCCGTCTTAATCTCAGCTTTAGGGGTTTCGTTTTTACTCGAAAATGGGATGAGCTACGCCTTTGGTTCGGATAAGCGTGCTTTTCCACAAGCGATTGCCACCGTACAATATCATGTTGGCCAACTACAAATTTCGAATATTCAACTACTGATTATTGGCACAGCAGTGATATTGATGTTAGCGTTGACACTGATTGTCCAAAAAACAAAAATGGGGCGCGCTATGCGGGCCGTTTCGGCGGATCAAGAAGCTGCAGTGTTGATGGGGATTAATGTTAATCGCACCATTTCATTTACTTTCGCTATTGGCTCAGCTTTAGCAGCTGCGGGTGGGATACTGATTGGCCTTTATTACAACAATATTGATCCGTTGATGGGCATGACGCCAGGGATTAAAGCGTTTGTGGCGGCTGTTCTTGGTGGTATTGGAATAATTCCCGGTGCCGCATTAGGTGGTTGGCTCATTGGTATTTTAGAAACCTTAACGCAAGCTGTAGGCCTATCTGATTACAAAGATGCCGTTGTATATGGGATTTTAATTCTGATTTTACTCTGGAAACCGACTGGTATTTTGGGTAATCAGGGGCGAGAAAAGGTGTAGCACAATGGATCGAACACATTTGAAGTATACATTAAGTTGGGCCGGTTTGGCTGGGATGGTTTTTGTCCTAGTTGAGGTGATGACCATTGTTGGGGTGATTGGCCAGTATGGGTTGACCACTTTGGTCTTAATCGGCATTAACGTGATTGCGGCAGTGGGCTTGAATTTAGTGATTGGCATGTCGGGGCAATTTTCGTTAGGCCATGCTGGTTTTATGGCCGTGGGCGCTTATGCCACGGCGTTGATTGCCAGTGCGGTGCCCAATATTTTAGGTTTTGGCCTGAGTTTGATTATTGGGATGGGCATTAGTGGTGTCATCGCGTTGCTGGTTGGCATCCCCACTTTACGACTGCGGGGTGATTATCTGGCGATTGCAACACTTGGTGTCGCTGAAATTATTCGAATCGTGATTATTAACCTGAAAATAACGCGTGGACCGGCTGGTATTTTTGGTATTCCTAATTTTGTCTATTGGCAGATTGTCTTTGGTTTGAGCGTCGTCGTCATCGTCTTAGTTGTGAACTTTGTACGGAGCACGACCGGA
>NZ_CBDKZH010000175.1:0-1785 GCF_965300815.1 Leuconostoc sp. | reverse complement strand
CAAAAAAGCGTATCGAGTTTGCAATCTGTCAAAAATTAAGCCCTTTTTGCCAATAGTCCATTTAAATCATTAAGTCCAGAACAGGAAAAGGCAAAAAATCTCATTAGTCTTACTATTGAAGATACCCTAGTCAATGGTTGGGATAATAAAATTATCAAGATACAGGGGCTTGCGGGTTCTGGGAAGACCGTACTGATGTCGCAACTATTTTATGAAATTTGGCAAAATCCGTGTCCGGTATTAAATGCGGATAAAAAAACTAAACATGCTGCCACGGTTGTGCTGTTAGTGCGTCATGAACAACAACGGCGCACTTATGAACAGATTGCCCGTAAGCTAAATATGGGCAAGAATGTTGTGATGGATGTACCGACATTTATTAATAGAGGCGAACCGGTTGATGTTCTTTTGGTAGATGAGGCACATCTCTTATGGAGTGGTAATTACGGGCGTGTTAACAAAGCCAAATGGCAACCAGATTTACAGGCCCTACATGAATTAGCGCGGACAATGGTATTGGTTTATGATCCAAAACAGGTAACATCGGTGAGAAATAATATCAGTGATAATGATACACTTTGGTGGTTAGTTAATGGATCAGATACTAAAACACTTTACTTAGAAAATCAGTGGCGGATACAAGCTAGTAAACAAACGCAACAGTGGATTGAAAATTTAGCCCATTTTGAAAATAATTCGCTGATTATGCCACCAAATGATGAGACATATCAAATTAAATTTTTTGACAGTGCAAAAAAATTCAAAGCAGCGATTGAAAAGAAAAATGAAGAAGTTGGGCTAAGCAGACTAGTAGCAACTTACGATTGGAAATATTCGCAGGGGTCAAGGCCAAAAGATGGACAGTAAATTTTGGTGGTGAGATTGTCCCTTGGAATCTTGAATTACCACAAGTCAAGTTAGCTCAAAATAAACAAATACCATGGCAAGAAATTGCGGAAAGTATTGGCGAAGTTGGCAGCGACTTCACAGTTCAAGGGATTGATTTGAATTATGTTGGGGTAATTTTGGGGCCATCAGTTATTTGGAATGAGGCAACAAATGCGTTAGATATTGACGCTGACTATTCATTTGATCATGCTAAAATGCGCAAGCAGAAGGGGACGTATAATACTGCTGAAAATAAAGCATTTCTAAAAAATATTGTTAATGTTTTGCTGACACGCGGTGTACATGGCCTTTATATTTATGCTGTAAATGATGACTTGAGAAGAAAATTGGTTACGCTAAATCAGACAACGATAGACTAAATCGGTAAAAAGACAGTGAGAAATGTCGGTGCTATGATGCGATTTTAGAGGAGTAATGCGAAATATTATAATAATGCGCCACCGCTTGTTAAAACGATTACAAATGTTATAATAGAACCAATATTGACACGAAAAAACGATTAGCTTTTATCGTTGCTATTGACGGGGAGTTGTGATGACGCAGTTAGTATGGCCACTAATATTATTTGCTTTCGCAACAATTTTGGGCAAACGACTTAAGCATACGAAACCGATGCGGGTGATTTATCCCTATCGCGGGTGGCTGATTGTTGGCACTGGGATTATGTTATTTAGTTATACATTGTTGACGATGAGGCATCCTTTTGCACTACCGGTTTTGATGTTCCCGATGTCATTTATCATTTTAGGCTTACTGACGTTAAGTAAAGATAGAAAATATGAAAAAACGCCAAACCTGAAAAATTAGGTTTGGCGTTTTTTATCCTGTTTAAAACAACATAAAAAGCCGCAACCGAAGTTGCGACTTGATATAGCT
>NZ_CBDKZH010000174.1:0-1804 GCF_965300815.1 Leuconostoc sp. | reverse complement strand
GACATTCTAAAACCTACTGCGATACTCATTGTTATAGCAACTACGGTTGGGCTACTTTATGCAGCTACAATCGGGCATGGCTTTCATACGTTCAGTACGCAATTATTGATAGCTTTAATGGTTACTGATTTCATCATTTTTCTACTGCTGTTGGGATTATCGCTAATTTTGATAGCCATGATGATTCACTTAGAAAAACCCATTGCTGTCATTAAAAACAAATCGGGCGGCAAAAGTATTTTTGTTATCTGGTTACTACTCATTGGGATGATGACGGTTGCGGTTGGCAGCCTTAATCAACAGTATCAAAACAAAATTCAGCAGCTATCGACGCAGATAAACCATTTGAAACCTTGGTATAGTGTTAAAGATTGGCAAAAAACACAGCCTTTTGTTGGTCATGCCACCGCAGTGAATGGGAAAATGACTGAACCAGCTCCAAGTCAACAAGATGTTGATTTGGTCAAAAAGATAGGCAGTCAAAGCTACATTTATATTGCGCAAACCACAGCAGTTGTTCCTAAATTTTTGACAGGTGAAGTTAAAGATAATTTTGCAAAACAACTTTTACAAGATGGGATTACCGCCCCCGATTTAAATCGTAAAGTCTGGTATTTGAATAATGGTGCGATGCATAAACAAACTTTCGATAAGGCATATCCTTATGATCCAAGTAAATCAGCAACGCTATATTTACCACAAAAATACCGAGATAAGGCGCAATCATTAATTAACACAATTTATGTTGAGCAGTTGCGAGAAGTTCATCTTTCAAAAAATGATATTGAGGTGCAGATTGTGCCAGAGAATCAGACTGTATTTTTATATCGTGAAATGGCTACGCGATTTGCAGGTGATATTTCTAACCAAGAAAAGGATTTCGGCAGTTTACGCCAACAAATTTTGGTTCGCTTGAATGATAATGTCTTATTAGCTCATAATGACAAAACATTTGCCAATAATATTTTAAATACAATGAGCCTGCTTAGTCCGCAGGCAATCAAAATCATTAGTCAGGAAAATGATGATTTAACCAATCAAACAATAACACCGTTTCAAACTGTGTCGTTGAATGTGATTGCTTTAAAGCATCAATTGGCTGTTGCCAAGTTTTTGCAGGTCATCATTTTTAGTGCGTTGATACTGAGCATGATATTTTATTTGAACACGATCTACCAGTTTGAGATTATTTCAGTGGTCAAAAAGAAAATACTGGGGTTATCAATTTTTCAGGTGTATGGCCCGTATAGCTTGTCGTTAGTTATCATGATGGTTATTGCCTATGCTATTAATATGCTGCTTGGTCAGGCAAATGGTCTAACCACGTTAGCGTTAGTATCAGGACTTATCGTAACGATCATTACGACACTAATTGTGGATCGGAAAATTGGTTCGGATTACACGCAAATTCTTAAAGGAGACAATATATGATTCAGCTTCAGGCGCTCAGTAAAAAATTTAACAAAAAAGTCATCTTTGAGGATGTGACGCTGGTTTTTGAACCAAATAAATCATATGCGCTAGTTGGCCAATCTGGCTCTGGTAAGTCTACTTTATTGAATGCAATTGGTCGACTCGAAAAGCCGACCAGCGGGGCAATTACGCTGGATAATAAGAACATCTGGGATATTAAAGAAAAGACATTTTTTAAAAGATATCTGGGCTACGTTTTTCAAAACTATGCCTTGTTAGATCATCTACAGAACAAATTCCAGAAATTATCAAAAAAATTCGTAAAAAAACAGGTTTAACTGTTCGCACAAATATATATGAATAGTCACAATATGAGTAGGAGCTTAAAAGT
>NZ_CBDKZH010000173.1:0-1823 GCF_965300815.1 Leuconostoc sp. | reverse complement strand
GCCTAATCAGTTAAGCCCTAGATAAAAAATAGTCCGATTTATTGACTTATGAGCACATTTGTATTTTATGATTAAATATACAAAAATTATTATACACTACGTTTTTTGAAAATCAGATATGCAATACCATACACCAGTGCAATGTAGATTAAATAAGCTACAATTAACCCATTTTGTGATATGTGCATCGCTTGTTTCAATATGTTTGGTGACAACATTCCTATGTTAGACATACCGAGATAAATATTAAATGGATTCCATTTTAGAAACGGCGCTAAATCAATTAATTTTAATGAAATAGCACTTAATATTGGTGTTGCCACAATCATCACAACACCTAATCCAATTGCTGCTCCAGAACTTTTAACTAAATTCGTAATCATCAACACTAACGCAGCCACAAATATCATTTGGATGGCTGTATCAAGCATGCCAATACCCATAGTTTGCCAGCTATTACCTGTATACCCGAGAGATTTACTGAAATCATAATTTGGTATAAACAAAGCAACCGCTAAGACAGTCCCAATAAATGCTGTGACAAACAAACCAATATAGACACTCAAGTTCAACAACAGCTTACTTACAAAGACACTGCCGCGACTAAAGCGACGTGATAACAATGGTCGAATAGTGCCAAAGCCAAATTCTTGGGATACTGACAAAGCAGTAATAATAATACCGGCCATTTGTACGTACAGTAGTGCTTGGCCCAAATTAATTACTGATGCCATAGTTCTTTGTGATTTAAAAATACCAATAATAGCTATCGGAAAAGCGAAGCTCAAAATTAACCAAATATATAATTTATTTTGCTTAAAAGCTTTATAATACTCTTGTTTCATCAATGTTAACACGACTTATTCCCCCTTATCGTCTGCTGCCAACATATCCAACAACGACTTTTCCAAATTCCCAGTGATGGTATTAAGTGTTAAAATCTTAAGATTAGCTCGATTAATCGCTGAAATAACTTCTTGCAAACTTTCCGCCCCAGTAATTTGCAGATCCCCATCATCAATACTTGCCTGCCAATTATGCTCTTGAACAACTAGCAATGCTGCCTCATTGTCATTAGTATCAACTGTCCAGCGCACTTTATCGTGGCTAAAGAAATTAGACATCGTGTCTTTTTCGATAATTTTGCCATGATTAATAATCACAACATCATCAACCAATTTTTGCAATTCATCTAACAAATGACTTGATATCAAGAATGCTGTGCCTTCATCAGCCAAAGAGCGAATTAATTCACGCAAATCATGAACTGATTGTGGATCTAATCCGTTCATTGGTTCATCTAAAATGACCAGTTTTGGATTTCTAATCAGCGCAATTGCAATACCAAGACGTTGTTTCATCCCCAATGAAAAGTTTTTGGCCTTTCGTTTTCCAAAGTTATCGCCATCGATTTGTGTTTTATGCATGAGCATTTTAAAATCTGCAGGTGAAGTTGTATCCATTGCATACAACTTCAAATGTTCTAAGGCTGTCAAATTAGGATAAATTGACGGATACTCAATCAAATTACCAATTTTATCCAATGCTTGATGATTACTAAACGTCACAGGTTGTCCATCAAACGAAATTGTACCTGATGAATAACTCATTAATCCAGTAATCGCACGCATTGTCGTTGACTTTCCAGCACCGTTGGGTCCAATTAATCCAACAATGTGGCCGGCTTCAACATCAAAACTAACTTGATCCATTGCGGCACGTGCCCCATATTTTTTGCTAACGTTTTTTACTTCTAATAATGCCATTATGCTTTCTTTCATTATCTAAAAAAAATATATTCTAAAAACGGACCGCTCCTATTC
>NZ_CBDKZH010000172.1:0-1843 GCF_965300815.1 Leuconostoc sp. | reverse complement strand
CAACTGTTTGTAGCTGTTTAATCGCTGCTGGACGATAAACGTCGGCAGATACCATTGCTACTTTTTTCTTTTGACGTTCTTTTAAGAAACGTGCCAGTTTTGCCGCAGTAGTTGTTTTACCCGCACCTTGCAAACCAGCCATCATAATGATCGTTGGGATTTTTGGTGACTTATTCAACGGTACGGCTTCTTCACCCATAGTTGCCGTCAATTCATCATTAACAATTTTGACAACTTGTTGGGCTGGGTTCAAACCTTCTAAAATGTCGGCGCCGCTGGCCTTTTCACGGACATTGGTCACAAACCTTTTCACCGTGTCATAGTTGACGTCGGCTTCCAACAAGGCCAAACGAATTTCGCGCATCGTTGCACGTAAATCTTCTTCACTGACACGACCACGGCCGGTCAGGTTTTTCATTGCCTTGGATAGGCGTTCAGTTAAATTTTCAAATGCCATAATCTTTGTATAACACCGGACTGTCGCCAGCGGTACTATATCTCCCCTTTTTAGCGTCTTGGCACTAGTCTTCTATTTCATGCGCCATTAATTGTGACACCAGCTGCTTTAACTGGTCATCTTTATTATAATACAAGCTAATATAATCTTGCACTTGCTGCTCAATGGCTGCACGCGCCTCAAAGTCTGCTTGTAAATGCAAGACTTGTTCGTATTTGACTAATTGATCAATCCCACGCTTAATATTGTCCGACACAGCTTGTCGACTGACATGCTCTGCTTCCGCAATTTCAACAATGGAATAATCATCTTCAAAATAATAACGCAAATAATCCTGCTGTTTAAGTGTCAATAAGCCACCATAAAAGCCAAATAACCGCGTAATCTGATTTTTCTCTGCGAAATTCATGCGATTAAGTCCTTAAAGAGGCCATAAATGAATTCTTCTGGTTTGAATTCACGCAAATCTTGCGCTTTTTCACCAAAGCCAATCCATTTTACAGGCAATTGCATCTCATTACGAATGGCAAACACAATCCCACCTTTGGCCGTCCCGTCCATCTTAGTCAACACAATGCCTGTAACATCCGATGAATCCTTAAAGAGTTTGGCTTGCTGTAACGCATTTTGACCCGTCGTCGCATCCAAAACAAGCAAGACTTCATGCGGTGCATCTGGAATTTCGCGTTGAATAATACGCTTCATCTTTTCCAACTCTTGCATCAAGTTCACGTTGTTTTGTAAACGACCCGCCGTATCCACAAACAAAATATCATAATGTTCATCACGTGCCTTAGCAACGGCTTCGTACACAACTGATGCGGGATCCGCCTTTTCTTTACCCGCAACCACTGGGACATGGGCACGTTCGCCCCATTCTTGCAATTGCTTGGTGGCGCCAGCACGGAAAGTATCAGCGGCTGCCAATAACACTGACTTGCCTTGTTGTTGATACTTTGTGGCTAACTTTCCAATCGTGGTTGTTTTACCCACACCGTTGACACCAACGAACAAGATAACGGTAGTGCCGTTGGCATTAAAATGCATGGTCGCATCTTCATTAACACCGTCAGCTTCATACATGTCAACCATTTTTTTAATGATGACTTGTTTCACATCTTCTGGTCGCTTGGCATTGGCAAGCTTGACTTCTTCACGTAAGTCATCCGAAATCTTGATGGCCATGTCAAAACCAACATCAGCGCCCACCAACGTTTCTTCAAGTTCTTCAAAAAAGTTTTCATCTACCGAACGGAAATTAGCCAAAAATTGGTTGAACTTGGCGGCAAAACCAGTCCGTGTCTTGGTCAAACCTTGTGTATAGATTTCCTGCTCGGTCACAACTTCGGCTTCCGCTTCGGCTCCGGCTTCGGCGTCGGCTTCGGC
>NZ_CBDKZH010000171.1:0-1862 GCF_965300815.1 Leuconostoc sp. | reverse complement strand
CAACATGAAGATATTCATATGAATATTGAAGCGTTACTGACAGCCAAAATTGGCCCAGTAGCGGGGAAATTACACACTGCCCGCTCACGAAACGATCAAGTCGCTACTGATTTTCATTTATGGGTGAAACACCGTTTGCCGCAAGTCATGGCGGCGATTACCGAACTCCAACAAACATTATTGACGTTAGCCAGCACACATGCGGGCACCATTATGTCAGGTTATACACACTTACAACATGCCCAACCAATTACCTATGGGCACTATTTATTAGCCTATGTCGAGATGTTTCAGCGAGACTATGAACGTTTTGAATTTAATCAAAAGCATACGGATATCTTGCCACTTGGGGCAGCAGCCTTGGCAGGGACAACCTTTCCAATTGATCGTGAATTTGTCGCAGCTGAACTCGGCTTTGCGGACATTTATCATAATTCGTTAGATGCTGTTTCCGATCGTGACTTTGCCGTTGAATTTTTGGCAAATGCCTCCCTGTTAATGATGCATTTGTCACGGATGGCAGAAGAATTGATCCTATGGTCAACCTATGAATTTAACTATATTGAACTCTCAGATGACTTCTCAACCGGCTCATCAATTATGCCACAAAAAAAGAACGCCGATTTTGCCGAATTAGTCCGTGGTAAGACAGGGCGCACTTATGGCGCATTGATGGGCTTATTGACAACCATGAAGGCCTTGCCATTGGCGTATAACAAAGACATGCAAGAAGATAAGGCCCAGGTCTTTGACGTCATGGACACGGTAATTGCTGCCACTAAAATATTTACTGGCATGCTCATTGGTTTAACGGTGCATGAAGAACGCATGTTGGCCAGCACCCAAGATGATTTTTCTAATGCGACCGAATTGGCTGATTACTTGGCAACCAAAGGTGTCCCATTCCGTGAAGCGCATGCGATTGTCGGCCAATTGGTGTTGTTAGGGATTCAAACGGCAACACCATTGCAAGCGATGCCATTGGCAACGTTACAAGCAGCCGCACCAGAGATTGAAGATGATATTTATCAAGTCCTGCAATCCGAGACAGCGGTCAATCGCCGGACCTCGCTTGGTGGCACGGCAGTGGCCAATGTTAAAAAAGAAATTGCACGGCATCAAAAGCAACTGGAGGCACGGGGATGATATCACATTTTCAAGGGCAATCATTTTTAAAAGAAGCAGACTTTTCAAAACCGGAATTAGAGACATTGATTCAATTAGCCGCACATTTCAAATACTTAAAGCAGCAACATATACCCCATCCTTACTTACAGGGTAAAAACATTGCGCTACTCTTTGAAAAAACGTCAACCCGAACTCGTTCAAGTTTTACCGTGGCGGCTAATGACTTGGGTGCACACGCCGAGTTTTTAGGGGCGCAGGATATCCAGTTTGGCAAGAAGGAATCCTTGGCAGATACAGCAAAAGTCTTGGGCCGTATGTACGATGGGATTGAATATCGTGGTGCTTCACAACAGGTGGTCGAAGATCTGGCGAAATATGCTGGTGTGCCTGTATGGAACGGACTAACTGACGACTGGCACCCCACGCAAATGCTGGCGGACTTTCTAACGATTCAAGAAAATTTTGGGACGTTGTCAGGCATCACACTGGCCTATCTTGGGGATGGGCGTAACAATGTGGCACATTCACTTTTGATCACGGGCGCTATTTTAGGGGTGAATGTACATATTGGCGCGCCTGAAGCGCTGCAACCAGCAGCAGAAATCCAAGCGTTAGCAGCCGAAAAAGCCCAGATTTCAGGGGCACAACTCTTGATTACTGATGATATTGCTACTGGGGTGGCGGGGGTAGATGTGTTATACACGGATGTTTGGGCCTCGATGGGGGAAGAAGCA
>NZ_CBDKZH010000170.1:0-1883 GCF_965300815.1 Leuconostoc sp. | reverse complement strand
TAATATCGAGCTCTTGTGACGACAACGCGACAAAATCTAGTTCACGTTCCGTTAAAAGTTTTTGTAATTCTTGTCCTAGCTGCCCATTGGCGCCAGTAATTAGAAATTTCATGTCTACGCTCTCTTATTGATTATTTTGCGCGTACTTAGCTTCAACTTCGGCCTTTTCACCTTGCCACCAAGCTTGGTTATCGGCATACCATTGAATGGTGTCGGCTAGACCAGTTTCAAAGTCGGTATATTTTGGTGTCCAACCCAATTCTTCACGCATTTTCGTGGCATCAATAGCATACCGCAAGTCATGCCCTGAACGATCTTGCACAAAGTCAAAGTCATCTTCGGCCTTGCCCATATCCTTCAAAATCGCACGCAAAACGGTAATGTTATCCTTTTCACCATCGGCACCAACGAGGTAAGTTTCACCAATCTTACCCTTGGTCAAAATTGCCCAGATGGCTGTCGCATGGTCGTAAGTGTGAATCCAGTCACGGACGTTCTTCCCATTACCGTACAACTTTGGCTTAATGCCACTCAAAATATTGGTTACTTGACGTGGGATAAACTTTTCGATGTGTTGGTAAGGGCCATAGTTGTTTGATGTGTTAGAAATCGTGGCTTGTAAGCCAAATGAGCGCACCCAAGCACGGACTAATAAATCAGACCCCGCCTTTGTTGAGGAATAAGGACTTGAAGGACGATATTGTGATTCTGGTGTAAACTTTTCGCCAGCGCCCTCGCCATGACCTGGCAAGTCTTCCCGCAATGGCAAATCCCCATAAACTTCATCCGTTGAGACATGGTGGAAACGCTTGTTGTACTTACGCGCTGCTTCAATCAACGTGTAAGTCCCGATAATGTTGGTTTGCACAAATGGTGATGGATCCTTTAGAGAATTATCATTATGTGATTCAGCGGCATAGTGAATCACAGCGTCCGTTTCAGCGACTAATTGATCGACCAATGGTGCATCCGCAATGTCACCAACCACCAACTTCACACGGTCTTCAGGCAAGCCAGCTAAGTTGGCTTTATTCCCCGCATACGTCAACTTATCCAACACGGTCACAAACACATCTGGGTGTTCTGCCACAATGTAACGCACGAAGTTCGCCCCGATAAAGCCAGCACCACCAGTTACCAAAATATTTTTATAGTCAGTCATGTTTCTCTCCAATTATAATTGTTCAGGTTGCAACGCCACCACGTCTTTGAGTAGTGGATGATTTTTATCTGCTTCGCTCACTTCAGCGTGAGCAACGTCGGCCCATTCAATGCCTAAGGTTGGGTCGGCATAGTTCACAAAGGCGTACTTTGGCTTTAATTCTAAAGCCCAGTAATCGTTGACCAAATATGAATAAGACACGGTCTCACTCAAAACTTGGAAACCATTGGCCACCCCACGTGGCACAAAGATGCCCTTGCTAGCATCGATGACCGTTTGATACACGTGGCCAAACGAGTCTCCAGCACGCAAATCAACCCAAGCACCTAAGACCTTGCCGTTATCCGCCACTGAGATGTACTTATCCCAAGGTTCGGCGTGCAAACCACGCAAAACGCCTTGGCGTGAGAAAGACACATTGTTTTGCAACTTGCCTTCGGCAAAAAAAGATTCCGGAAAACCTAAGGGTATCATCTTTTCTTTTTGGAAGTTTTCTTTAAACCACCCACGGTTATCGCCGTGAACCGGAATATCAAATTCAAGCATGCCGGGAATTTCTGCCACTTGGCGGGCTGCTAACGGCTTTTCAAAAAATTCAGCTGTCATGTTGTCTCCTTTACTTTAAACGGGCTTGTTCATCGGCTACTAGACGCAACAAGTATTGCCCATAATCGTTTTTCTTAAGTGGTTGCGCTAAAGCTTCGAGTTGATCAAGACCAAT
>NZ_CBDKZH010000169.1:0-1890 GCF_965300815.1 Leuconostoc sp. | reverse complement strand
GCGCCACACAGTGCTAATTACAAACTAGCGGACTTGTATATCACACCACAACCAACAAAGGATGTTGATGAAGGTGAAAATGCTGGTGATAAGCAAGGTAGCGACAATAACAAAGTTGTGAATAAGGGCGACAAACTAACTTATTCTCTTAAGGTAACGCCAATACTTGCAGGACGAACCGATGACGTTAAGGTTGTAAAGTATTCTGATAAGTTACCAAAGGAAGTCGATCATAAGGCTACTAAGGTATTCTCTGAAGACGGAAAAACTGAATTAACTGATAAGTTCAATATTCAATATGATAAGGCTGCCCATACTGTGACAGTTACAGCTAAGGATACGTTTGTATCAGGCGTGAATAAGGACAAGACCAAGGACTATACAATGCCAATTGTCAACATTTACGCAGTCGCTAATAAGCCAAATGCTAATATTGACAATACGTTCGATTATTGGCTAGATGACAGTAAAACACTATCAAACGCAACGCACAACACCACACCTGACGTTAAGCCGACTAAAGATGTTGACTTGGGTGTGAACAATGGTGATAAGCAAGGTAGTGATGATAAAAAGAAGATTGTTAAGGGTCAAGACTTAACTTATTCTTTGAAGTCAACAGACTTGCCAGCAAATCGCGCATTTGATGTTACGTTACACAAGTATGTAGATAAGTTGCCAAAGGAAGTTGATTATAATGGCGCAAAACTATTCTCACAAGATGGTAAAACGGATTTATCTAACAACTACGACATTACGTATGACGACAAGACGCACACTGTTACAGCTGTGGCCAAAGATGACTTTATGAAGTCAATTAACGTAGATAAGACAAAGGTATTTGCAAAGCCAATTTTGAATATCTACGCCACAGCCAATGCAGATGGATCAAGTTTCCGAAATAAATATACGGAATTCATTAACAACGATAGCAATGACTCAAACATTGTCAAAAATACAACACCGACCGTTCAACCCGACAAGCAGGATCTGGATGACAATAACAAAGATATCAATGGCCAAGAAGTTAAGCCAAAAACTATGATGAAGTATCAATTGACTTGGGACTTAACAGACAAAAAGGACTTAACGGTTCCTGACGATACGATGGCCAAGGGCTTGTCATTCTCTGATGATTATGACGAAACACGTTTAGATATTACAGCAAAGACTAAGACAGACTTTACAATCATCGATAATGAAACAAAGAATTCTGTGGCAGCAGAAACAACTGTAACATGGTGCGAAAATGCTGGTAAGTGGACTGTTAAAGCTAATGATCCCAAAGCCTTCTTGCAAGCTCATGCCGGTCATAAGTTGACGATTATCTTCCGACCAGTGGTAAAGGTTAATGCGCCGGGTACACTTGTTAATACAGCCGTACAAAATGATTTCGGCCAAGAATATCAAACTCAAACAGTGAAGAACAATGTCACACCAAACCCACAAGCACCAGAAACACCCAACACAAGTTATGGCGAAAAGCCGAAGGGTGGACTATATGCTGGTATTGCAGCTGCTTTGACTGGATTGGTCAGCATTGTATTCTTCAAACCAATTTCACGTTGGTTAAAAAAATAATAACTCAAGAAGGTAGATAGAAATAGAAAAGTGACTATTCAACAATGATGTGCTTTTTAAAATAAATCCATAGATGTGCTGTAATATGTTATTGTCTTCCACGTTAGTATTAATTGGCAAACCGTACTAGGGACAATTTTAATTGTAGTTGGCGTGGTAATTGTCAATTTAAATGGTACTACGCATTAGAGAATAATACCCAATTCACGATACAAGATACTATTGATATAACTAACAAATTAACCGGTTAGAGAAATTTTGACAAAACTCTATTGCAATCGACTGGCCAGTAAAAGCCCAACCTAACAA
>NZ_CBDKZH010000168.1:0-1916 GCF_965300815.1 Leuconostoc sp. | reverse complement strand
CCAGCAGAATTTAGCGCATTAGCGGACAAAGCGCGTCGGGTGCGTGAGGTTGTGCAAGCTGATTTATTGGCGCAATGATATGGCATGTGAGAAAGGAAAGATCATGACGACTGTAACTGTCAATGTTAGCCAACAGGCTTATGACGTTAAAATTGATGATAATAACCACACGCGCATTGGCGACGAAGTCGCAGCCGTTTGGTCACCACGGCAAATCGCTCTAATTACTGATAGTCATGTTGGGCCACTTTATTTAGCCGATACGACACGCCAACTCGAAGCGGCCGGCTTTCATGTTTTACCACTCGAAGTGCCGGCTGGCGAACAATCAAAATCGCTCCAAGTTGCCGGTGATCTAATAAGCGCCCTGGCCGAGCATGGATTTACCCGCAGTGACGGGGTGGTGGCGTTAGGTGGTGGCGTGATTGGTGATTTAGCTGGCGTGGTAGCATCACTGTATATGCGTGGCATTGCCTATATTCAAATTGCAACCTCGTTGACGGCGCAAGTGGATTCATCAGTTGGTGGTAAAACTGCTGTCAATTTAGGCGCAACCAAAAATATTGCTGGCACTTTTTATCAACCTGACTTGGTCTTAGTTGATCAGACTTACTTAGCTACTTTGCCGGATCGTGATTTAGTGGAAGGCTATGCGGAAGTGGTGAAAACGGCTGCGTTAGCCGGAGCTGAATTTTTTGATTTGACGGGTAAGATTCGGAGCATCCCAGATATTCGCACCCATGCGCAAGCATTATCAGCCCGCGCCATTGCTTACAAAGCAGCGGTCGTGATGGCGGATGAAAAAGAAGCCGGGCAGCGGCAGTTCCTCAACTTTGGCCACACGTTAGGTCATGCGATTGAATTACTGGCACATGGGGATCTGCGACATGGTGAAGCAGTGGCGATTGGTATGATGGCGTTGACTGAACGCATGGCGCGCGACGGCGTTTCGCCAGTTGATCTTGTCCCAGCATTACAATCTCGATTAACGGCAGTTGGTCTGCCAATTACCTCTGATTTGCTAGGCACACCAGCCTTCTTTGACCGATTGGTTAATGATAAGAAAAATCATGCCGGTACTTTGAACCTGGTTGCGCTCGCTGAGGTTGGGCAACCTGTTATTGTGCCCAAAGCGTTATCCGCCATGCCGGAATTTATGGCATCAATTTGATTTGAAAGGAATTGCGCCTGTGGGCGCAACATATAATAAGACGATGAGATATACAACTGCTGGCGAAAGCCATGGCCCAGAAGAAATTGCTGTGATTGAAGGGATTCCTGCCGGCTTACATCTTACCCAAGAAGACATTAATGAACAACTTGCACGGCGCCAACGCGGGTATGGTCGGGGTGAGCGTCAAAAGATTGAAACAGACACGGTCACTTTTTTAACAGGGGTGCGGCATCAGTACACGCTTGGTTCACCAATCACTTTAAATGTGCACAATGATGATCACAATAACTGGTCAAAAATTATGGCGCCTAACACGCCGGCTACACCGGAAAATACGCTCCGGAAAGTATTGCGACCAAGACCAGGTCATGCTGATTTGGTGGGGGGGATCAAATACCGCCACCATGATGATTTGCGCAACGTATTGGAACGTTCTTCTGCCCGAGAAACGACCATGCGCGTGGCGGTCGGTGCCGTAGCCAAGAAACTATTGGCTGAAATAGGCGTGGATGTCCATGGTTTTGTGGTCAATGTTGGGCCAGCTAAATCTGATTTGAGCCAGTTAACCCAGTATCATGACTTACAAGCTTTACGTGAGGTCACGGAAAGCTTTGAAACCCGCGCCCTTGACGCTGCAGCTGATGCGGCGATTCGTGACGTGATTGATAAAACAAAACGCGATGCCAACACGGTCGGCGGTCAGGTCCAAGTCATTGCAACAGGCATGCCAGTTGGTTTGGGG
>NZ_CBDKZH010000167.1:0-1971 GCF_965300815.1 Leuconostoc sp. | reverse complement strand
CTTTATTAACATATTGTTATTTTAAGATAATTCTTATTTTATGTCAATTTATTTCTTAGTTTAGTCTGGCAAGATAATTTGGGTTGTTGGTCCTTGTGGGACTTGTTCCGCTTGCTGTTCTTGCACTAAATAACTTGGGAATAATGTGAGCGACTTCTCAGTAAAGCCGACCATTGATGAGCCTAAAATACGCGTGATTAATTCTAACAAACGCGCTTCAAATGTCGGTTCATCAATTTGTTCAATTTCCGGCTTCAAGGCTTGTTGATACATATTGATGTGCACGTGTGGCATCAAGGCGTATTCGCGCCCGATTAGGGCGGCCCATTCTTCAAATAATTCGCCTGGAATTTCGTCATCATCGTTCACGATTGGCATGAAGTTAACACTAAACGTATTATTAGCTTCGCCTTCAACGTCAAACTCTGCTTGCGTGATGCGGCCCTCCGTTATTTCTGTCGCATAGTCAAAATCATAAACACGACGTTCGTCGAACAAGTGGATAAAACCAGCCGTTGCTTGATCCGCACTAGCGGTATCAACAACACGCAAAATACGATCACGCTGGCCGCTAAAAAGTTGTTGTGTAAAGTATGGCATGCTTTATTACTGACCTATCTTTCATCAGAAAAGAGGTCGTTTCCTCCAATACATTTGTTACCCAATTCTAACACAGGCATACAAAAACTGCTATGTCCAAGACAACGACACGCTGCTTAACACATATAAAAAAAATCGTCCAAGTGTGGACGATTTTTTTGATTATAATACTGTGAAGTCGAATACTTTACGACCAGTAATCTTACCAGCCTTCATTTCATCAATCACTTCGTTCATGTCGGCAAAGGCAACCTTTTCAACGATTGGCTTAACCTTACCTTCGGCACCAAATTGGAAGGCTTCCTTCAAGTCGGCACGTGTACCAACCAATGAACCACGTACTTCAATACCATCCAAGACTGTCTTGGCAATGTTCAAAGCCATGTCACCTTGTGGCAAAGCAACCGCCACTAACTTACCCATTGGACGTAGTGAATCAACGGCTTGATCAAAGGCAGCGGCGTTAACGGCTGTCACTTGCGCATTGTGCACACCACCAGTAGCCTTTTGAACTTCAGCTGCGACATCATCAACCTTCTTACGGTTGATCAATACTTCAGCACCGTTTTCTTGTGCGGCAGCCAACTTGTCATCGTTACCATCAATAACAGCAACATGTGCACCAAAGACATTGTGGGCATATTGAACGGCCAAGTTACCCAAACCACCAGCACCATGAACTGATACCCATTGTCCTGGCTTTGTTTCACCGACCTTCAATGACTTATACATTGTCACACCGGCACATGTAATTGATGTTGCTTGTACTGGGTCCAAACCTTCTGGCACCTTAACGGCGTACTTGGCGTTCACAACAGCTTGTTGTGACATCGCACCATCAATTGTGTAACCTGAGTTGCGTACCTTACGGCAGAATGTTTCGTTACCTGTCACACAGTAGTCACACACACCGCAGGCGTCAAAGAACCAAGCGATTGAAACACGATCACCAATCTTGAGGTAATCACTGGCACCTTCAGCCAACTTTGACACACGACCAACACCTTCGTGACCGATAACACGACGGAACTTACCATTACGTTGTCCAAGTTCATTTGGATTACCAAAATCAGCATTCGCCACATGCAAATCAGTGTGGCAAAGGCCAACATATTCAATATCAACTAATGCTTCACCAAAGGCTAATGGCTTTGGTTCCCAATCTTCAATCAAATCAACATATCCATCTGGATTTTCACGTACAACTGCTGCTTTCATGTTAAGCATACTCCTTTTCCATGTGAATTATTTTACAAATAAATTGTACCTTTTTTTCGCGCATTTGTAAACTTTTATTATGACAAATCGGCATTAATTTTTTATTAAGTGAAAAAAATCACGATTACTTACAAAATAAAAGTATCACCGAAG
>NZ_CBDKZH010000166.1:0-1996 GCF_965300815.1 Leuconostoc sp. | reverse complement strand
TCCAGAACCAATCGTGGTTCAAGAAGCGAAGCCGGCAGAATATCGGACTTTAGCTGATGGCACACAGCGTTTGATTGCACCAGCACAAGAAGAAATTACGAAGCCATCGTCACAAAAGACTTATAACTTATCAGTCGATCAATTGAAGAAAATGGTGACAATCTCTAATCAGCAGAATTCACAGGTCTTCTCAATTAATGTTAAGGCTAAAAATCCCAAGGAGGCTGCTGTTGTAGCCAACACGGTCGCTGATTCGTTCAAGAACAAGATTGGCGACTTTATGAAGATTAATAACGTATCCATTATTGATTCAGCCAAGGCAAGTAACGTACCAGTTGCACCAAATACAAAACTCTTTGCGTTAGTTGGACTTGTATTACTTGGTGGGTTAACATTCTTAATTGTGTTGGCAAAGGAACTGTCAGATACAACAGTTAAGAGTCCGGATGAAGTTTCGCAATTGTTTGGTCTAACGAATTTGGGAGCCCTTGGACACATCAAAAAGATAGGAAAGTTTGATATGTCAGCCAACATAGGTTCATCATTAGGTTATAACGCAACACATCCACGTTCGCGCTTAAGCCGTTTAAGTAAAGATTAGGAGAGTAAAATATGGCATTTTTTAAAAAGCGATATAAAACTGGTCGTGATGGTTTATCACGGGATACGATGATTAATGGGGCACGCTTGATTACAGCAGCAGAACCAAAAAATCCGGTCTCTGAGCAATTTCGAACGATTCGCACGAACATTGATTTTGCTTCCGTTGCAAAAGGTAATGTCAAGACTTTGCTTGTGTCATCGGCACTGCCATCTGAAGGTAAATCAACGATAACAGCTAACTTAGCAGTAGTTTATGCACAACAAGGTAAGAAGATCTTACTGGTAGATACTGACTTGCGCCGGCCAACGGTAGCATCAACCTTTGGCATTACGGATAACCATGGCTTGACAAACTATCTCGCCGATGTGAATAGTGATGCGCAATCAATTATTCATCATACACACATGGAAACGCTAGACGTGGTGACGTCTGGTCCAGTACCGCCCAACCCAGCTGAGTTATTGGCTTCTAGTCGGATGACAAACTTGATTGCTGAATTACGACAACAATATGATTTAGTTATCTTTGACGTGCCACCTTTCTTGATGGTGACTGATGCACAAGTGTTAATGAGCAAGATGGATGGTGTGGCTATCGTTGTGAGTGGGAGACACACAACGAAGGGCGCATTACAACGTACTTTGGATATGTTGAAATTAGCAGAAGCACCAATGCTAGGATTTATCTATAACGATCGTAATCGTAAGAAAAATTCAGGTACTGGTTACGGATACGGCTACGGATATGGTTATGGAGAGACTAAGTAGTTTAACTTGATTATTGGGAATGGGAGATAAGAATGGGAGTATTTTATAGAAAGTTTTTAAAGCGGTTTTTAGATATTATTGTGGCAATTACACTTGGTATTGTCTTAATAGTGCCGCTTTTTTTTGTCGCAATTTTAGTTAAGCTTACTTCAAAAGGACCTGTCTTTTTCAAACAGGAACGTTTTGGGTTGAATTCTAAACCGTTTACATTATATAAGTTTCGTTCAATGACTGACGGGGCACCAGTGAAAGCTAACTCAGAATTTAATGATATCACGAGCTATATTACACCTTTTGGTATGTTTATTCGGAAAACGTCGATTGATGAGTTACCACAATTACTTAACATTATAAAGGGTGACATGAGTTTCATCGGTCCACGGCCATTAGCTAGTACAGATGAGAGGGTACTAGCATTACGTAAAAAAAATGGTGCAGATCAAGTGCGGCCCGGTATTTCCGGTTTGGCACAGGTCAATGGGCGGAATAATATTACTGATGAGAATAAGGCAGCTTATGATGCTAAATATGCAAGCCAATTGAGTGTGCAACTCGATATTGTATTGATAATTGAAACCCTAGTCTCTGTTAGTAAGCGTGACGGTATATTTAAAGACAAAATGAC
>NZ_CBDKZH010000165.1:0-2061 GCF_965300815.1 Leuconostoc sp. | reverse complement strand
AATAATGGTGCAATCAATAATATTAGCCATAATTTGGCCATGTGATGTGTGATACGTTTCAATTTTTTCTCCTAATTACCAAACAATTTTTGCAGGAAGGATTTTTTCGGATCGCCGGTCGCTGATGCCGTTGCCCGGACTTTATCATAGCTAAAGTGGTCATAACTATCAGATGTCATGTAATTTTCCAGCGATGCAAAAGCATGTGGCGAATAAATCACAATGTCCCAGCCCAGTTGATGAAACATATTATAAGCAACAACATCTTCAAATGTGATTTCACCCATGGACTCTTGATGTACCACAGCGAGTAATGGCACTTCCTTTGGGTAATCCACTTCAAGACTCATTTCTAATAACTCTTTTGGTAGGTCTAACAAAACTGATAAAACGGTTTGCTGATTTTCAGTCGTCTGAGGGACACTAAATGGCCAGTCATTGAGTAATGCCACAATGGCTTCAGCAATTTTATCTTGTAGTAATTTGTTCAGCACTTGATAGGCCCAGGCATCCGATTGTTGCACCGTTTGTGGCGTCAAGTTGGCCATAATTGTATCAAAGTCTGCTGATGAAATACGCCAATCACTTGCGGTCATGTGTCGTGTTACCAACGCCTGCAGCCCTGTGGTATCGCGAATACTGTCGAGGTGTTGCCAATATGGCTTTTCATTCGTTGGCAAACCATCAACCTTAGCAAAAACCGTTGGGATCGTGATGGTTTCCTGCGTATCATCTTGTTCAAATCCCGTCCGAATCATGGCTGGCATCTCGAGTAAAATATTGAGTTCAGCCAAGGTCGTTTCAATCCGCGCAACATCCATCTGATAAGCTTTTGTAGCAAAATCGCCTTGTAGCAGTGCACTATTATTTGAGGCTTCAAGTAGCTCATCTTGTGCCTGCCGCGCCAATGTTTTAACTGTTTTCTTGCCCATTATCTGTTACCTTCACATCATTAACGGCTGCTTTAAAATCAGTCATCATTTTGGCCATTTGTTCACGTGACGCTTCACGCTTTTTAGCATTCTCTTGTTCAATCGTTTTCGTTTCTTGAACGGCATTGAGGATTGTGGTGACAATGCTTTGCATGTCTTCAACAGAAACGGTTGGTTGCCCACTTGATTCCAAAATGAATTTATTATTAACGGCCAAACGTTCCGCGTTTTTCTTCATCAAATCAGCGGTCGCTTGCTTCTGCGCATTCAAACCTTGTTGCGCATAATTACCCTGTAATGCCGTCACGGCTTGTACCAAGCCAGTTTGCAAAGCCGGAATCGTATTAATAAATGCTGCGTGATATTGCTGAATTAAATTCAGATTATTATCTTGCGTTTGCTTGATTTGCGGTGCTGTAATCGTGGCCATTGCTTTCGCTTGCTCCAAATCAAACGCGCGTTTATCCAACACCTCGGCGACTTGTTGCAGTTTTGGCAAAGCAATTTGTGCTTCTTCATCCCCAGCCTGTGCCGCTAATAACGTGTTTTGCACGGTCATAGCTTGGCGGTTACGCAAAATGTAAATCAGGGCAATATACTGATCCAAATTCTTAGCATAGGCCGCATTGGCACTAGCGAGTTGATCCATATCGTCAACACGTTTTTGAATCGTGTTTTCATAAGTTTTCAGCGCCACAAATAGTGTATTGACCTCGCTGCCAATTGATTGGTACTTGGCAACGCGTGCTTTGAGCGTGGCTTCAGCGCGACGGAACAAGGCCTTTAATCCACGTTCTTGGTCTAACTTCAATTCTTTAAACTCAATTTGCTTGGTTAACTTGACCAACGCGTCTAAAACTTTCGTCGACCCAATCGTATCAGCAACCGTCAGTTTATCCAGCAGCTGACCAGCAATTCCAGACATTTTGTCAGCTGGCTCTTTCCCTAAATCATATAAAGCAACTGTGTCCGTTAAATCGATACTGTCAGCGATCTTAATCACTTCAGGATCAGCCATCAATTCTTTGGCACGCGTTGATTGTGGTTCAAATTGATTGTAATGTGGTTCAACAGTTGGTGTATCAACTGAAAACAAGTTTGACATGCAGGTACGTCCTTTGTGCATTTT
>NZ_CBDKZH010000164.1:0-2100 GCF_965300815.1 Leuconostoc sp. | reverse complement strand
GTGGTGTTTTTTTAACCAGATTTGGTTTAAGATATTAACCCAAACGGTTGTAGTATTCGACGATCAAAGCTTCGTTGATGTCGGCATCTAATTCTTCGCGTTCTGGCAAACGTACCAAAGTACCTTCAAGCTTGTCAGCGTCGAATGATACGAATTGTGGACGTGCCACAACTGATTCAACAGCAACTTGGATAGGTACAATGTTCTTTGACTTATCGCGAACAGAAATCACTTGACCAGGTGTTACTTGGTATGAAGGGATATCAACACGTTGACCATCAACCAAAATGTGGCCGTGGTTAACTAATTGACGTGCTTGTTGACGTGTTGTTGCCAAACCAAGACGGTAAACAAGTGAATCCAAACGTTGTTCCAACAAGATCATGAAGTTTGTACCGTGAGTACCCTTACGGATCTTACCAGCCTTGTTAAACAAAGAATGGAATTGACGTTCTGTCAAACCATAAGTGAAACGCAACTTTTGCTTTTCGCGCAATTGCATACCATATTCAGAAACCTTAGCGCGGCGTCCGGCACCGTGGTCACCAGGTGCGTACGCACGACGTGACAATTCCTTACCAGTACCTGACAATGAAACACCCAAGCGACGTGAAATGCGCCACTTTGGACCTGTATAACGTGACATATATATGTCCTCCAAAATGTATTTTGTCGTACATTTGAGGGTAAGCACCAGATGCGTGCAGCGCCAAACTTGACGTTTCTCAGTGCCAGTAGCTGTGGCCTTACTAACGATTTGGGGACGCTGTTGACGCGCTTCTTTACTTACTGCTACTCAATATAACAACTTCTCCCAATATACCAGAAAATGCAATAATTAGCAAGTTGTTAAGAAAATTGTAAACGCGTTGAGATTTAGCAAAAAAAGGCGAGAAAATCGGCATAAAAAAAAGTGGCGTGATAAAATTAGAATAATCAATAAAAATGGGATAAAAACACATGAATTTAATTATATTAGCAATTGTTTTGGGTATTGTGGTCATTGCTTACTTAGGTATCTTTGTCATGCAGCGTGCCACTGTCAAAAAAGTCAACGTCCTGAAAGATAGAAAAGCACAACTGATGTCTCTAAAAGTACGTGATGAACTGGTTGAAGGCCGTAAGTTAGCCTTAACAGGGCAGTCATTGAAAGAATATCAAAACTTAGAGAGTCGTTTTAATGAAGTTAAAAACAATAAATTTCTAAAAATTTATCAACAAGCCAATCTGGTTTTGTTTGAAGCGCGCGGTATTAACTTCATTAAAACACGCCACGAGTTGGCGCGCCTTGAAGCGATGGTGGATGACACGGAGCAAACGATTCATGATGTTCGCAATGGGCTTGTTGAACTGAAAAAGATTAATGAAGCGCATCGCGATGCTATTAATGAGCTGAAGAAGAAGTATGACGAATTGCGTAAGCGACTACTGGCTGAAAACTTTAAGTTTGGGCCAGCTAACGGCGCATTGGATCAGTTCTTGAAGCAACTTGAAGCTGATTATGATGAATTTACCCGTTTAACGGAAGCTGGTGATCATGCAACTGCATCGGATATCTACGAACAATTGGCGATGGAAACAACGCAAATGGAAAAGATGATGACAGAGATTCCACCGTTGTTTGAAAAGTTGGATACAGTTTACGTGGATCAACTTAACGAATTAGCTCACGGTCATGATGAACTAGTTGCCCAAGGTTATGTGTTCCCAAATGATACTCTCCAACAAGAATTACAAGCCATTGACCAACAACGCCAACAAGTGTTGCAATTGTTAGGTGATTTGAAGCTGAAAGAAGTATCTGAGCAGAACGGTTACATCGAACGTCGCATTGATACACTCTACGACATGATGGAAACGGAAATTACTGCCCGGCAACAGGTCATGAAAAATGCGAAGACTTTGTCATCAGATCTTTTGCGGTTGCGTGAACAAAATAGTACGCTGGCGATTGAATTGGATCGCTTGAGTCAGAGTTTCCAATTTAATCACAAAGAACTTGAAACACGCCGCGTATTACTAGAACAAATTAATGCGGCAGAAGAACAAGTGAACCATAATGATGATTTGTTGGAATCTGCTGAAATGTCATATAGTGAA
>NZ_CBDKZH010000163.1:0-2110 GCF_965300815.1 Leuconostoc sp. | reverse complement strand
GAGGATCAATCATGACGTTAAAAATTGCTATTGCCCAAATGGACATTGCTTTAGGACAACCGGAGATAAATCAAGTGACGGTGGCGCAGTATGCCCAACGGGCCGCTGCTGCTGGCGTTGATGTCCTTGTTTACCCAGAAATGTGGCAGACAGGGTATGCATTAGATCAGTTGCCAACGTTAGCAGATCGTGGCGGTGCGAGTACGCAGCAATTATTAGCACAGCTCGCTAAAAAATATCACTTGAATATTGTGGGCGGCTCTGTTGCCACACAACAAGGGGAACAATTTTATAACACGATGTATGTGGTGGACCAAATGGGCCAGCTTGTCAGTACCTATCATAAGACGCATCTTTTTGGGTTAATGGCTGAGGAACAATATATTGCTGCGGGTGATCACAAAAATACCTTTGAATTAGCGGGTGTGTCCGCTGCTGGGGTAATTTGTTATGATATTCGGTTTCCAGAATGGCTACGGGCCATGATGGCCGAGGGACCACAACAAATTCTCTATGTCGTAGCCGAGTGGCCAATTCAACGCATTGACCAGTGGCAGATTTTATTGCAAGCGCGTGCTATTGAAAATCAAGCCTTTGTGATTGCTGCTAATCGGGTTGGGCGTGACGCAGACAATCAATTTGGTGGTCGATCGTTGGTGATTGATCCACTGGGTCAAATTGTGGCACAAGCGCGTGATATGGATGAAGCCCTACTTGTTGTGACAATTGATATAGCCGACGAAAAGACAGTACGTGGCCAGATTCCGGTGTTTCATGATCGGCGCCCTGAATTGTATTATTAGGAGAGATTATGCATTTTCAACAATCAGAGTTACTTAAAACACTGCCAAAACAGTTTTTCGCCTCATTGGTGAGTCGAGTTAACGCTAAAATTGCAGCTGGTGCTGACGTGATTAATCTCGGGCAAGGGAACCCAGATTTACCTACGCCAGATTACATCGTCCAGGCGATGCAACAGGCAACAGCCGTGGCAGCTGACCATCAATATTCTGCGTTTCGTGGTGAGATGCGGTTTAAAACAGCTATTGCGCAATTTTATTTTGATACTTATGGCGTGGTTTTGGATCCCGCAACAGAAGTTGCCGTGTTAGCAGGGAGCAAAATTGGTTTAGTTGAATTGCCATTGGCCCTAATGAATCCAGGCGAAACCTTGTTGTTACCAAATCCTGGTTATCCTGATTATTGGTCGGGGGCAGCGTTAGGTCGTGTCGCGGTTGAACAAGTTGAATTAAAAAGAGAGAATGATTTCTTAATTGACTACGATGACATTCCGGCTGATGTCGCACAACGCGCAAAGTTTCTTTATATGAACTATCCGAATAATCCAACGGGGGCTGTAGCAACGGCAGACTTTTATGAGCAAACAGTCGCCTTTGCAAAGCAAAACCAGGTTGGGATTATATCGGACTTTGCTTATGGGGCTATTGGATTTGATGGGCATCAACCACGATCCTTTATGCAAACACCGGGCGCAAAGACTGTTGGTATTGAAACCTATACCTTTTCAAAAACATTTAATATGGCTGGGTGGCGTGTCGGTTTTGCGGTTGGGAATGCTGACATGATTGACGCTATTAATGTCATTCAAGATCATTTGTTTGTCTCGCTATTTCCGGCTGTTCAAGATGCAGCGATTGCGGCATTAGCACACTATCATGATCAAAATAGTGCGGTTGCCAATTTGGTACAAGTCTATCAACAACGGCGTGATGCTTTTATCCAAGCTGTTCGCACCTATAATTGGGAACCGTATGTTCCTAAGGGGGCGTTTTATGTCCTAATGCCAGTACCAGCGGGTTATACATCCGCAAGCTTTGCTGATTTACTGTTAGAAGAAGCAAATGTGGCAGTGGCTGATGCGTCGGGGTTCGGGGATGCAGGAGCGGGGTACGTGAGAGTCAGCCTGACGACTGATACAGTACGGTTAGTTGAAGCCGCACGTCGCATTGGCGAATTATCAGTATTTAAAACGCACTAAACGGTAGTATTACAGGCCAATCCGGACACGGATTGGCCTGTAATTTTAAAATCGTGAAAAAAGGGGTTGACGCAGGGGGATAAAGGCGGTATATTAGTATATGTTCTAACG
>NZ_CBDKZH010000162.1:0-2173 GCF_965300815.1 Leuconostoc sp. | reverse complement strand
CATGTAGATCTTGCAAAGAGACATTAGGCCAATCGTCTGAGAAGGATCCAGTATTATCAACAACTTCTTGCAAGTTTCCCTGTTTAAAATCCAGAGAACCCTGTTCAATTCGCGCGAAGTATTGGTGCGAAACTGTTTGTTTTTTCTTTTTAAATCCAAACATCACATTCCTCCTTCACCTTAGAATGGCCAATTGATGATTGACCCACCACCAGCAGACGTTGCAGCGTTCCAAACCCACGTAATTAGTAATCCTGTACATGCCCCACCAAAAATGGCAATCAAAGCATGGAAGATACGTGAATTACTCTTTTGAACTTGTTGTTCATTTCCGGTCCCGCGAAGAATGAACCCGATTAACAAACTAATTCCAGAAACGACAATCAGGACGACAAATAACCAGGCAATAATGGTCGTTCCCCCACTCTTTGTAGCTTCTTTAACATCTGCGGAGGCAATCGTTGGTAAGAAACCAGCCAAACCAGCCCCAGTGGCACGGAGATATTTGGTAAGACGATCCATAGGTGATTCTCCTAATGGACGATTAATATATGTCGACTTTTCCATTGAAAAAGCCCTCCTTGTATAGTTTTATGCTTAAGCACAGGTATAAAATAGCAAAAATAAAAAAAGTGACCCAATGTGTGCCACTTTTTCTTTTGCCCTTGAAGGCTTTTGAGTTGATTATTCTGATAGTAGTGAACTATCACTTTGGAGTCTGAAATTACCAAGTCTATCTAGTTGAGTTACCTTGTCTTGCTTTGGACTATAACTGACATCGTAAACCTGTCTAGTTGTCGCTTCTGGTCTATCATCAATCTGGCTCTTGAGGAAGACAACTACTTTTGCCTTTACTTCATTCACATTTGCTGAGATTGGAATAAAATCCATGTGATCATAGGTGATTTTCACACCCGATTGACCCATCATTTTATCTGGGTCAGGCTTGAAATCGAGGCTGTTTTTAACCACATCATTTGTCACGTATGGCATCATTGCCTTAGCTCTGTCATCAAATGCTGCTTGATCTGGTAGTGTCCAATCAAGGCTAAACACTTTATCAAACTTTGTTATTGCTGCACTAACGTTGGGCTGCTTTGCATCATACACCGCTGAATGTTGTCGCTTTTTTTGTTGATAGACTTTATACGCTTGGTTTGACTCATGTAGGAGTTGATGCTGTTTATTATGATTTAATCCAGCAAGTAATGTAAATACGCCCGCCAACAAGAAAATTGAAGCCAGGCCACCCAAACTTAACATCAGTTTTTTTTTCATCCTACTTTCCCTTTCCTGTTGTATCAACAACCTGACCCGTTTTTAGTTCTACAATCCTGCCATTCTGGATATGCATTAATAGCGTTAAAGCCAGCGGCTTATTCTCAAAAGTGTAACGAATTGTACCAAAACCAATACCTGATCCATCAGGAGCTTTTGAATAGACCATATCCTGATTGTCTAACTTAAATTCTGGCTTACCAATGATCCCATCTCGATCACCACCTGAAGTAGCACTGATAAATGCTGAGATAACGTTGCCGGTAGCAACCCCACTTTTTGGTGTTGATTCTCCGGTATTTGGTAAAGCCTTGAACATATCCGCAAGAAATGTATCACCGATTTTTTGAAAATCAGTTGTCTCTCGAATATCTGCGGTATTCACATCCTTAATTGCCAGCGTTTGTTTTTTGTATTTTTTAATCTTTGAGGTATTATCCTTTAGGACTTGTTGTTGTGCGTGAACAAGGCGATCGCTTTGGCCATAGTCTATCACAGCATTAATTAGTAACAGTAGGGCAAAACCAAACCCGATTACCAATGGCCATTTACTGGTCTTTTTTTGTGTCATTAAGAATTACCTCTCATCACTCGTTTGATCTCTTTATCGCTAATTGATGTTGTACTGTCTACAACCTGATCACCTTGAAGATAAATAATTGTTGGTACTTTAGTTACGCCATACTCAGCAAGATATTGCTTGGATTTTGGATTATTTGTATTAATCACAACGCCTTGAACTTTGTTTGAGTTACGTCGTAATTCAGACTTAATCGTGGACCGTGCCGCTAGACAATCTGGGCAGCCTGGTTTATGGAATACTAGTATCGTTTTGCGACTGGAATCTTCCAATTTCAGTGAATGAATGCGTTGCGAAAAATTTGCTGTATCTGGA
>NZ_CBDKZH010000161.1:0-2214 GCF_965300815.1 Leuconostoc sp. | reverse complement strand
GTGGGCGAATACAACGTGACTTATCAGGGAAACTTAACAAGTCAGGCAGTCAATTCGACAGCAAAAGCAGGATCAATGATCTCGGTCTCAACAACCACTTATCAAGGGACTGTCATACCAGATAGTACGCAAAAAGATAACTTTAATGTGACAATGTATGCCTCTCAGGGGAAAGACTCAGGACATAGTTCTGGTTTATTATCAGTTCAAAAAGATAGGCTTGTTACTGTATCAATGTTAAATTTACCAAACAATGATGTGTCTATTTTACTGACACCGGTCAAAAAGTAGTCAGCACAAGATTTACATCACCGCGCATTAAACGAGAGGATAACAAGCCAATGTCCAAACAAAAACCAATGACAATTTACACATTAATCGCTTCAGAAAAATGGCGTAATTTAAGCTTGTTAGCCATTTTCTGGGTTAATTCATACTTTCAAGTAGAAGCGGCATTGTTCTTGGGGAAGGCGACAAGCGGCTTAATCGGGCATCAATTGTCACAGTTTATGACGTATCTTGTGCAGTCGTTGAGTTTATGGCTTTTAACGATCGCTCTAACTTTTTTTCAGACGCGCTTTCAAAGAGACACGATGAATCGCATGTCATCTCACATGCGATGGTCTGTCACAAATGGTATCTTATCCCAGCCGTATCAACAAGTCGTTGCACAAAAGCCTTTGACTTATGCTTCTTGGTTACAAAACGATGTGCAATTAGTCGAGAATCAAGCGTTAAATAGTCTTTACATCATGATGCGATTCTCTGGTAATGCTTTTTTTGCCAGTATTGCGCTATTTCGGTTGCATTGGTCACTTGCTGTCACAGCGCTTGTGCTCGGATTAATTTTAATCGCTTTACCCCGACAACTGAAAAAATTAGTGAACAAACGCATGAAGCAAGTTTCAGAAGCAAATGAAATACTCATGCATCAGAGTAATGAATTATTCGAAAATTATGACAGCTTTTTTAGCTTCGGTCAATTTGGGTTATTGCGAAAAAGATTGGCGAATGTGTTGACACAGTGGAATACAGCGCATTTAAATTTGTCAAAAAGACAGGCGGGCGTCAATGCGATTATTGGTATCATCAATATTTCGAGCCAGATTTTTTACTGGGACTAACAGGCTACTTGGCGTGGCAGCATTATTTTGCCATTGGTTTCATTGTTTTAGTGTCAGAGTTAGGCACAAAAGTGTTTGATTCATTAGGCATTATTGTTTCCAATTGGACTCAGTTATCCAGCAGTCAGGTAATCTTAGATAAGTATCCTTTACACAATTCGACTCACAACAAGCAAGAAACAGGACAGGTATTTCAGAATCTAACAATAAAAAATGGTAGTTTTTCATTTGATCAAGCGACGCCAATTTTCAAAAATATTGATATGACGATACAAAAAGGGGACAAAATGGCTATTGTTGGCGCAGCTGGCATTGGCAAATCAACCTTATTGCAAATCATGACGCAAAAACTTTCGTTGTCTGATGGCACAATTTTTGTAAATCACCAACCCTTAACTGACATGACAAATGGACAAATGCCTGATGGTTTTATATCTGTGCCACAATTCACGGAACTGTTATCAGATTCAATGCAAAACAATATTGTTTTTGGGCGTGATTTGGATGAACAACGCTATCGTGAACTGATTGACCTATTGGCATTAACAGATATCGCTAATAAAGATGGTAAAATTGCGATTGAAAAATTATCGGGTGGCCAAAAACAGCGGATCGCGTTAGCGCGAGCACTTTATCAGATGCCGCAAGTCTTATTTTTAGATGAAGCCTTCAGTGCGCTAGATACGCAATTAGCGACTAAATTACTCAACTATGTTGCAGCCATGACGGATTTAACAGTAGTTCTGGTTACCCATCAAGCTAATCAACTTCCAAAAAATTTCTCGATTTTTGAATTAGCGAACCATCAACTCGGACGTATAGGCTAAAACCACTGTCGACTGATTAACAAGAAAAAGCCGCCGAAATCAATCGGCGGCTTTTTCTATCGTGATATTTTTGCTACTGTGTCACCAGGTGTCAATACCACATCTGTAAAAATAATGGTATGAGGTGAGAGTGCCTGATTGGCAATCGTTGTAATAGCTAGTTCGCCCATTTGGGTAAAGTTTTGCTGAACGGCAGTCAACCGAGGCCGTGTGAGTTGGGTGAGATCCGTACCATCAACGGTTATAATTGACAGGTCATTAGG
>NZ_CBDKZH010000160.1:0-2261 GCF_965300815.1 Leuconostoc sp. | reverse complement strand
CTTCATATTTTAACATTTTATCTCGGTTAACCGCAGCTTATCATGACGGGCTGCAGTTGAGCTCCTGTGAACAAGGTGAATAAACTATTGATAAATTTTTTTAATTTTTTAAGATATGGTAAGATTGATAGCAAGCTATCAAAGGGGGAAATAGGTAATGACAGCGTGGGGGGCCTTAGCTGACTTTTTTAAGCAGTATACCAATTTTCGTGGGACGAGTTCACGTCGTGCGTTCAATTGGATTGTGTGGTTTTGGGGGAGTGTGTCTGTTATTGTGGACAGCATCATCGTGGTAGTCGCTCGGCTGGGTGCTTTTTTTGGCCGACAAGCTGCAGCACAAACGGAAACGAGTGCGGTTGAAGCAACGGTGATGCTTGTTGTGATGGTATCGTGTTTTATGTCAGTTATCGTTGTTTTACCAACCGTGGCTTTATACACGAGAAGGTTACACGATATGGGGTATTCCGGGTGGTGGCAAGTTGGGCCGTTGAGCCTGAATATTTTATTTATCAGTCTATCGTTAATCAGTCATTTGCAATCACCAATCTTGATGAAAACGTGGTGGTTACCAGTAATGGTGAGTTTATTACTGACGGTTTGGCTGTCGCTGGGGAAGTCTAGTACCAGTCAACGTTATCGTTAATACAAAAAGCAACGGCCATTATGGTCGTTGCTTTTTTAGTCGCCGCGGACATCGCCGTGAACAAGATGTTTAAAGATATGGCGGTCAGCCCAAGCGATATTACGACCTTTGAAAAAGAACGAGACAAGGGTGACTAAGCCAAGCGCTACAATTTGATGGCTAATGAGAAAGGCCACGCATGAAATACCAATCGCAACGATGAAATTGCTCATCTGGGCTTTTGACGCATCACCATGAAAATAGTCAAAACGCAAAATGTTTGTTAAGTCGTCTAGGGGATGTAAAACCCAATTTACGCGTTGATAAATGGAAATGGCAACACCGATCGTCCAAATGGCAAAAACATCGAGCAATAAACGCCAATACCAAGCAATGGCATCAACCCCTAATTTAACGAAAAAAGCCGCAAAGATGCCGACTAATAAACTAAAAGATAGCCCAAAGAGGACATTTCCTGTAAAACGGATCCAATTAAAATTCATGGCGAGAAACATATTTAAAAAAGCAATCGATGTGGCAAATAAGGCGAGAAAAATGCCGATTTGCCAGCCGGTGAGATGCGCCAGATTAGCCGCACCAGCCGTCCACGGTGCAGAACCCATGGCCGTTGCGACGCTTAACCCATTACCAAACGAATTAAGCATCAGGGAAATGGCAAAGAAACTGATTTTTTGCTTCAACCCAAGTTGGTAAAATTGACCATCCAGATAATACATACATTTCTCCCGTTAATTGTCTTGCATTTATTATAGCAGTAACAACATACAAGCGTAATTGTTTACAAATTCACATATAAGGTGTATATTGTTTGTGAAATAGTTATCAAGAGGAGGGTATTAAAAGATGACGAAAGTAGCATTAGTAACAGGCGCTGGACAAGGTATTGGCCAAGCGATTGCGGAACGATTGGTTAAAGATGGCTTTAAGGTTGCCGTAGTTGGCCGTCATTTAGACAAGGTACAAAAAGTAGCGGATAAGATTAACGACAACGGTGGCGAAGCCATTGCGATTCAGGCAGACGTAGCAAAACGCGCGGAAGTTTTTGCAGCAGTTGCTGAAACAAAAGAAAAATTTGGCGAATTCAATGTTATCGTCAATAACGCAGGTGTGGCACCAACAACGCCAATTATGTTGGTTACTGAAGAAGATATGAACTGGACTTGGGGGATTAACGTGAATGGTGTGGTCTGGGGGACACAAGCAGCCGCAGATGCCTTTATGTCACTTGGACACGGCGGTAAAATTATTAACGCAACATCTCAAGCTGGCGTACAAGGTAATCCTAATTTGACAGCGTATGGTTCAACGAAATTTGCAATTCGTGGTATTACGCAAACGACAGCTAAGGAATTAGCTGAATTTGGTATCACGGTGAATGCTTTTGCGCCAGGTATTGTTAAGACACCGATGATGTGGGACATTGCGCATGAAGTCGGCCAAAATGCTGGTCAAGATGATGAATGGGGAATGGCACAATTCTCTGATGGAATTACGCTTGGTCGTTTGAGTGAACCGGAAGATGTTGCTAATGTTGTGAGTTTCCTAGCTGGGGAAGATTCTAATTATGTAACTGGACAAACAATTGTTGTTGACGGTGGTATGGTATTCCATTAAGCAT
>NZ_CBDKZH010000159.1:1205-2263 GCF_965300815.1 Leuconostoc sp. | reverse complement strand
GGTTTTAAGTGCTAAGTATACCAATATTGACAAGCTAAAAGTTGCTAATTCACTTATTTTGCCTAAAAATAGACACAAAAAAAACGCAACCAGATTATCCAGTTGCGCCTTTTAGCGTTATTAATACTCACCCCAATACTTAGACATTGATTGTTGCCCAATACCAGGATTAAAGCTGTTAGTTGGATCGTTTTTACGATAGTGATCCACCAATGCGGGGGCTGCGAGGTACAAGTGGCCGACATTATGTTCGGCCGGATACACCGCATGACGGGCATCCAAAATTTTTAACATTTCCTGTTTGAGTGCATGAGCATCGACCCCAGGCTTCAAGATATAATCCTGATGCATCACATGATCGAGTAAGTGACCATAGTAGATTTTATAGGCAATTTTCTCTTCGATTTCAGCTGGTAACTGTTCAAACCAATGATATTCATTGCTGGCAAAAGCAATATCTAACGGCAAAATGTCGATGGTATCTTGTTTGAGTTCTTGATAGCGAATCGCCACACCGGCCGTCACATAGCGGTGTGTCTCTGCCTTACTGGTTTCATTCGCATCCGCTTCAAAATAATCCCCATCCTGAGTTGGGAAGAATGACGCCAAATACTCACGTGCTTCAGCAATCCCATCCCCAGCCATTTTAAGTTGCAAATAGTGGTCATACTTGTCATGGTACGCTTCTAACCGTTCTGGTAATTGATTGGGGAAAAGATGACTGGCACCTTGCAATAACCGATCTGGGAAATAAGGCTTAAAGAATGGCACATGCTTTAAGAAACGTTCACCCCACGCTTTCAAGGCAAACATTTGTGGTAAGTGGCCAGTCCCGATTTTTTCAATCACAATTAGCGAGTCTTTCCCGTATTGCTTAGCGAGTTCGTAGGCTGTTTTATGCATATACTCACCAGACACTGGCAAAGATTTGAAATGCGTCATGATATGACGCCGAATATCTTCTAATTCATCTGGGTTATTGGTCCCGATGTAAAAGACCTGTGTGGTCTCATCTTTGGGAAAGGTATCTAGCCGGACCGCTAATGCGGCAACGTGCC
>NZ_CBDKZH010000159.1:0-1195 GCF_965300815.1 Leuconostoc sp. | reverse complement strand
ACATCACGAACGACCTTTTCATGATTGTGCAGGGAGACGTGATGCTCAGTTGCTGGCACTTGGTTTAAATCAAAGTTGCGATTTTCCAAATTGGTAATAATTTCTTCAGGTGTATCACCCAAATCAATGCCAAGATGGTTCACTAGATGCATCTCATCGTTTTCATCAATCCAGACATAAAGTGACAATTCAGTGTAGGCTGGGCCACGACGAATCAGGGCACCCCCAGAATTGTTGTTAATACCGCCAATGACTGAGGCACCGAGATTGGATGAACCGATAACCGAATGTGGTTCACGATTTAATGGCCGCAGAGCATTCTCCAACTGGAAAAGCGTTGTGCCCGGAAAGGCCAAAACTTGTTCCCCATGATTAATCAGTTCCAAATCCTTAATTTTCATGCCGTTGACAACCACAGCTGGGCGATCATAACCAGGTGCTGGGACTGACCCTTCTGTCAAACTTGTATTGGCTGCTTGCATAATAATCACGATGTTATGCTCATGCAAAACATTCAATACACGCCACATGGCCATGAGACTGGTTGGGAAAACCACTGCTACGGCATCACCATGTCCTGAACGATAACCTTTACGAAAACGTAACGTCTTCCCGGCATTCGTGATGACATTTTTCTTGCCAACAACCGCAACCAATTCATCAACTAAACTCATACTTCTTGCAATCCTCCGTAATTCTCTGATATATAGACTAACATTACCTTTCATCATACGCCTTTTTTAGTCAAATGGGCACATAAATGTCTATTTTTCAGGAAAATATTACCAAGATGTTTTTTAATTTCCGAACAATTGTACGAATCAGGTTTTTTCATCTCAATTGCAATATGATTTGATGTCTAATTGTCCTATCCGAATCGCCAACTCACGCACTTTCCCACTGCGTTATCAGGTATAATGACTTAACCTGCCCACACCACTAATGGGCAGTAACTATCAGATATGGAAATTACAATGATGAAAACAAAAGTTGTCATTGCTGGCGGCACAGGATTTGTCGGTCAAGGCATCATCCAGCAACTTGATCCAACACAATATGACGTCCACAGTTTATCCCGCCACATTTACCACCCCCACACTAACGATAAAACAACTTATCACGTCGTCGATTTGTCTGATACACCAAGTGTGTCAGCAATCATCCAAGATGCTGATTGGGTGATTGACGCGGTCGG
>NZ_CBDKZH010000158.1:0-2273 GCF_965300815.1 Leuconostoc sp. | reverse complement strand
CTAATCGCTAATTGTTTAGATAGTTCAGTCTTGCCGACACCAGGTGGACCCATAAAAAGAAATGATTCTGGCTTACTCGTGTCGGCTAAACCGGCCGCACGATTAATCAATTTCCTGACTAATTTATTGATTTGGTCATCTTGACCAATAACATGAGCCTTTAACGTCTCATACAGGTTTTGGAATCTGTCATCGGTCGTTTGATTGATAACATGTTCTGGTATGCTGTAATCTGCCTGAATAATGTGTGCAACGTCGTGAACAGTCAATATCGCATGCTGATTAACTTTGGCTGCACCTAAGGCGCTATCAAGTAACATGATGGCCTTTTCGGGAAAATAGCGATCAGTAATATAGCGTTGGGAAAACTGCATGATTTTTTCATAAATGTCATCTGGTACGTCAATCGAATTATTTAGTCGTGGGCCAATTTTAGGCAATAGTTTTGCCGTTTGGTGATAACTTAATTCAGGCACTTCAACCACATCAAACCGCCGCATCAAAGCCCCGTCGCGTGCAATGTAATCATGAAATTCTTTGGTGGTTGTGGCACCAATAATTTGTAAATCATCACGACTCAATGCTGGTTTGAGAATATTGCCGGCATCTAAAGCACTGCCACTATTTGATGCTCCTGTGCCAACAATCTGGTGAATTTCATCAATAAAGGCAAATATTGTCTCCCTATTTGCAATCAATTCATCGATTATCTTTTGCAATTTATAAGCAAATAATTCGCCATTGCTGGCATTCATTAAGTTAGCCAATGAAATTTGGGTAATTCTTTTCCCTTTCAAGAATGGATTCTTTGTATTGAGTAATTGACGAGCTAAATCTTCAATAATGGCTGTTTTTCCGACACCTGGTAACCCAACCAGTAGCGGTGAGTTTTGAATTTGTTTCACTAGCGAAATCAAAACGCGTTGCGTAATGTTTTCACGTTCAAACGCTTGGAATTTATCAGGATTTTTAGCAACTTTTTCCGAAAGATTAATGGTGTATTTGTCTAAATATGGGGTTGGGCTACTCACCATCGCTTCCCTCCTCTCCTAGCTGGTCGGTTACCAAATCACCATAATCAATGGCTTGTACTTGGCCAACCTTTGCAGATTCATGCGCATGTTCGTTTGCTAAATCTTCTAACTCATCAACTGATAATGTGATTTGAGCAACTTGTTGATCACGCAGGGCACGTAGTTCAGCATAAATATCATTTTCAGCAGCTGTGATTAAGTTGTCTCCTGATACTTCATCAACAGGAATAAAATCACCGTTTGGATCATAAACGGCTTGAATTTTGGCAGTCGTCTCACCGTTATCTAAAGTATCCTGGTCGATAATGACAACAATCTCTTCACCTAGTGCCGGTTCTCCAGCAGGAAATAACTCATGGTAACGCTGATTTGGTATTGAGAACGCAACGGTTCCAGTCTGGCCCTCCTCATGGAATGATAGAATTACGACTTCAGCTGAATGCGTAATACTGATCAATTGACCAGCTAATTCTTTGGTTGTCATTTTTGACGCTCCTTATCGATTCATTGTTTTTTGCATTGAATTTTTTACTTCTTGATAACTCTGTTCCATAACAGCCAGATTGTCGGCCTGTTCTAATTTAGCCATTGTCGGTTGGCGTTTCATACCATTTGAGAGATGATCTGAAAGATAGTGCGTAACATCTGTGCTTGCTTGTAACGCTTCGCGAATTATCTTGCCAGCATCATTGCCTTCTAAGGCTTTGAGTTTTTTTGACCAGTTTTGAATGTAACGAACAGAATTCTGGCCAGGATCAATTCCTAAACTTTTAGTGATTGTATACCCCGTCAGTTCCGCTTGTGTTTCTTTAATTTCTCTTGACCACTTTTCACCTCGACGTAAATCGTGTAGTTTTGCATGTCCTAATTCATGTGACAAAGTATGAATTTTATCAGTTGGTGTTAAGTCACTGCGAAGATAGATTACGCGTTTGCTTGGATCATCCTTTGATTGCACCAGCGCGCCCTTAGCCTGACCTTGCCATGTAATTGGGCGTTTGACCAACTGATCATCCACGCCTTTATCGATGACTGGAATTTTCATCTCTTTCGCGTACTTGATTAATGTTTGGTACGCATTCTCAAGTCATTGCGGACTCTGGTCTGTTTTTAGATTAATTGGCCGATTCGGTAACAGTTCAGGCAGCTGTTCTGGCGTTGCGTTAGTTTGGCGCACATCAAATACTGTCTCAATTGGTTAGTGTTGAATATTCTTAACTTCTACTTGCTTGTTCTCCG
>NZ_CBDKZH010000157.1:0-2283 GCF_965300815.1 Leuconostoc sp. | reverse complement strand
ACTCCCCCTCAACGCATTTTCACCGTTTTACCACGATTGTTGGTAGAGCGGTTTTTTGTTGGTTGAACCCTTGGTACGTCAGGTTTTTGGGTTGTTTAGAGTTGTTGTAAGTTTATGTCAGTTTTTGTTATTTTTGCTACAATTTGCTACAAATTTGCTACAGGTTCGGACGTAAAAAACCAGCATACTATACGCTGGTTTTTCTACTATATTATATGGATTCTTTTTTTATTCTTACCACCAATTCATCAAGTTGGTCTTTAGTCATTTCGTTGAAGCGTGCAATCTGCCGTGACTTAGTTGCATACCCTATTTTGTACCACTCAAAAAACATATTAACGGTATGCTTGTAAACTTCATTAACAATGCGCACTTCATATATCGTATTTGGCTTTTTTAAAAATAACGAATTAATGGTTTCAATAACTTCGTCTGTCATCGATTGATACTTCCTTTACTGCTCTAATATCTTCAAATAATAGATGTTCCTTATCTATCACTACACCACGATCAGAAAAACCGTCTATACTACCGACGATATTCTTAAACAAGTTGCCGGTTTCATCCTGCATATCTTGCTGGATTACTACCTCATGATATTCAAGTAGGGCGTGCATCAACGTTTGTCTAATGTCTTCGACAGTCATTCTAGGTAATCTCTCGGTCTGTTGGTGTCGTTCATGCGCTTCACTTTTTAATGATGATGTATGGTCCGATAAAAAATAACCATTCCATTTTACCTTGCCACGCTCACGATAATCATTCTTAAAATAGTTAGTCACTAGCCTACTGAAGTCGTCAGTCATAACTATTTCCACCATTATGGCCACCGACTAATGATGCACGGTTAATCGCTGTTCCGCCATTGGCTTTAGACATGGCCCGCATAACAGCTGTAGTACCAAACCGCTTTCTAAGCTCGTCCACTACCTTATCGATTTTGTTGGTTTTAATTTGCGTTTCAGGTTGTGCGAATAAATCTAGTTGAATACCCACATCATCAATCAGACCGCCATAGTCAATACCGATGTTACGAATGACTCCACCTTGCCAATACTTCTCAAATAGTTCAATCATTATCTTCATAAGCGTTCGTGTATCGTTTGTGGGACTAATTCGCATTTGTTTTCTAAATCCGTGACTACCACGCTGCTCACTTTCAGCAAAAGAGTAACCGATTGATAGACTAACTAAGCTAGTCTGTTTTTTGTGGGATCTAATTCGTGATGCCACTTGATCAGCCATTTCACGGATAACGATTTCAATCTCTTCACGCTTGCGATAATCACGTGGTAACACCTGTGAATTACTATACGATTTGCTCTTTGGCACAACCTTTTCGGTTAAGTCCGACCTATCTATACCCCATGACAGAGCGTATAGCTGCTCACCCATTAATCCCATTTTTGATCTAAAAACATAGGGGTCCTGATGTGCCAAGTCATACATCGAATAGATACCCATATCGTTTAACTTCTTTGCTGTCCGCCTGCCGATACTCCATATATCAGTGAGTTCAGTTATTGGCCATAATTTCTCAGGTACGTCTTCATAGCGCCATGTGGCCATTAAGTTATGCACTTTCTTAGCTTCAATATCCAGCGCGATTTTAGCTAATACTGGTGAGTCACCTATGCCTACCGATAGATAAATACCAGTTTCATTTCTCACACGTTTCTGTATTATTCTGGCCAAGGCTTGTGGTGAGTTACCAAAGAACTCCCATGTATCAGTAACATCAAGAATAGACTCATCTATAGAATAAGGTAGTACCTTGTCTTCGGTAGTATACTCACGATAGATGCTGTTTATTATCAGGTTTTCTTTGATATACAGGTTCATTCGTGGTGGTGCAATAATCAGGCCCTTGTCTTGTGGCACATCGCGTTGTCGCATAACATTGCTCACACCTAATTTTTTCTTAGCCATTGGGGACGCAGCAAGTACCAGCCCGCCGTTAGTGTTTTCCTGTTCAGACATCACAACCAGTATTGACTTTAAAGGATTAAGTCCCCGCTCTACGCTCTCAACACTGGCGTAGAAGCTCTTTGAGTCGATCAAAAAGAACACACGGCGTTTCTCTAAATTGTAGTCATATTCAGTCTTTCCCATGTCGTCGCCTCGAACAGTTGTTGTACAATTCATTATACGAACAAACGTTCTTATGTGCAAGTTTCTAATTGGTTACAAACAAAAAAAGACCCAACCAATGAGTGGTCGGTCACTGGTATCAAGGCGTCGACGACTGTTTGTAGCAAATAAAATTCAGAAGCCATCTAACAC
>NZ_CBDKZH010000156.1:0-2297 GCF_965300815.1 Leuconostoc sp. | reverse complement strand
CGATTTGAATTAAAAGCCCATCAGTTTAATCACGTTGGTAAATCGGTCAGATAATTTGCTCATTCCAAAGGGCGACTTGGTTTTGCGTGCTGGCGACATCATTTACCTGCGCGCTAATCAAGATGTGGCACAAGCCATTAAAAGGCAATTGCTAGCGACGGTGGTGGTGTAGTCAGATAGGCTAACGAACATAATATGATTTAAAATGGGTGTAATCTGTGCATAAAATGTGAGAAAATATAGTATAAGACTATTGTCGTTTTATTTTTCGGGAGAATTGAGGAGATGTGATGTTAAAAAAGTATAAGTTATACAAATCCGGTAAAACGTTGGTGACGGGGATTTTTGTTGCTGGTGCCATCGCCTTAACTGGAGTGTCACAGGTACACGCTGACACAACTACGCAAACTAGTACCGATCAGGTTGTGCAGACTGTGGCAGCAAATCCAACCGCGACAACAACTGATGCAACAGCAACGCAGCCAGTAGATACGCCCACGACAAAGCCAGCACCGGTGACAAGTACCACGCCAGCAAGCTCTTCGGCAACATCGGCTAGTACAGAAAGTCCAGTTACTGGCACTGACGGAACAACTAACAACGTTAGTGACGTATCTGCCCCACAAACAGCATCTACGCCAAACACCACAAGTACAGCGCCACAAACGCCTACTGCAAATACAGCTAGTACAGTATCACCAGGCACAACCGCACCGGTATCGGCAGTAACACCAGCCCCAGCACAAAGTGTAACGACTACGCCACAAACCGTTGCAACACCCGATATCACTGTGCAAGGTCAAGGACAAAACTATGGCTGGCAAAACCCTGTCCATGAAAACGAAACAGCTGGTGTTACCGGCCAAGCGTTACGTTTAGAAGGGGTTAAAATAACCGTTAACAACACGAGCAACACCTACCCAGGTGATATTGTTTATCAAGCACATGTTTCCGGAACTGGCTGGCAGAGTGAAGTTAAAAATGGTGCGCTAGCAGGAACAGTTGGACAAGCCCGTCAGATGGAGGCCATCAAGATTCATTTGACCGGTGAATTAGCCAACCAGTATGACATTTACTATCGTGTTCATATTCAAGATTTTGGGTGGTTAGATTGGGCTTCAAACGGGACTGTGGCTGGCTCAACTGGTCTAGGGTTACGGCTTGAAGCGATTCAATTCTTGCTTAATTTGAAGCAACAAACCTTCACCCAAAGCACGCAACGACCAAGTGTTGGCGCAGCTAACTTACAATACCAAGTACAAGGCCAAGACTATGGCTGGCAAGGGACGCGTAATAATGATACATTTGCTGGGACAACAGGGCAGGGTAAACGCTTAGAAGCAATCAAGATTTATCTTGATAACAATGGCTTGACCGGTGATGTTGTCTATCAGGCACACGTTTCAGGAACAGGTTGGCAAAATGCAGTCACCGATGGTCAGTTAGCAGGGACGGTTGGTCAGTTTCGCCAAATGGAAGCCATTAAAGTGACTTTGACCGGCCAATTAGCCAGTTATTATAACCTTTACTATCGTGTTCATATCCAAGATGTGGGTTGGTTGGCTTGGACAGCTAATGATGGTATTGCTGGCTCAACTGGCTTAGCAAAGCGTATTGAAGCCATTCAATTAACACTGATTCAAAAAGGCCATGCTGTACCGCAAACAGGGACAGCCTATTTGAACCCGACAAATTATCAAGTTGTCACAAAGCATGCAAACCAACCGGTTTACTTCTCGCAATTAGATAGTCGCTGGGCAAATCATCCTTTTAATGACTATACAATGGGGCCAGCTGGCTGTGTCCCAACTAGTATTGCAATGGTTTTGAATGGGTCATATGGTATCCCAGTGAATCCAGACAACGTAAGAGCCGTGATGAATAACATCAGTACATCATCATACGGTGCGACGGGCATTGACTTGATTAATACCGTACATTATTATGGTCGTCAAGTCGAACAAATTAATACGGTTGCCCGCACGGCGCAATTGTTACAACAAGGCGTTCCTGTAATTTTCTATGTTAATGTGGCTAATGGTATCGGTCACGCAATTGCTACTTACGGTTACAGTAACGGGGCAACGCAGGTCTATGATCCTTACAGTCGCTATTACTTCAATGGCTGGTACGATCTTAACTATCTTTCGAATACGCTGAGTCGCGATCCTGCTGATTGGAATGCCGGACGACCAGTGTTTGCAATTATGTAGCGTCATAAAATAACGTGGTAAAAAGACAAGTGATTGTCTTTTTTTAGTAGCATAATCTTAAAATATATTGATAACGTAAAAAGG
>NZ_CBDKZH010000155.1:2117-2455 GCF_965300815.1 Leuconostoc sp. | reverse complement strand
ATGATGTTTAATCTCGTGTCCTTGCGCAAAGCTTTGGCTGGTTAGGTTGGGCATCAAATGGACAAGATGCCGGAACAGCTGGCTACGGGTACCGACTAGAAGCGTTAGAAGTGGTGTTGGTTCCTAAGGGTCAGCCCGCACCGGGCAACACGGCAAATGCTTTTTATAGTAAAAGTAGTGTGCCGAGTGTTCAGTATCGCACGCATGTGCAAAGTATTGGCTGGCAACCTTATGTTGCCGATGGTAAAATGGCTGGTACAACTGGACAAGCTAAGCGTTTAGAGGCAACGGCTATTCAGCTGGCTAATCAAGACAGTGCCATGACTGGCAGCATTAAA
>NZ_CBDKZH010000155.1:0-2107 GCF_965300815.1 Leuconostoc sp. | reverse complement strand
GTAATATACAGATGATAGGTATCTTGTTATAATATAAATGTATTATAAGGGATAAGATTGTATGGAAGGTAGATTAAACAATGCAGAACAATAAAATCACTAGCAGTTTAGTGATTATTTTAACAGCTGTTATCGGTTTGTTCCTCACGACCCAGTGGTCGTCACCAGTAGCAGCAGCCCAACAGCCAAGTGTCCAATATCGGACGCATGTCCAAAGTATTGGCTGGCAACCCTATGTTGCCTATGGTCAAGTGGCTGGCACAACTGGACAAGGTAAGCGTTTAGAGGCAACGACCATTCAGCTTACTAATCAAGACAGTGCCATGACGGGTAGCATCCAATATCAGACGCACGTCCAAAATATTGGTTGGCAAGACTGGACACAAAATGGTGGTGTCAGCGGAACTTCAGGTCGGGCATTAAGACTAGAAGCGATTCGCATTAAACTGTCAGGTAATATTGCAAACTATTATGATGTTTACTATCGTGTCCATGCGCAAAGCTTTGGCTGGTTAGGTTGGGCATCCAATGGACAAGATGCCGGAACATCTGGATATGGTTATCGCTTAGAAGGTATGGAGGTTGTCTTAGTACCTAAGGGTCAACCTGCACCAGGTAATACAACCAATCCATTTTACGCGAAAATGGCATCAACAGAACAAGATGCCGCAGATAAGATGATGGAATCAAAACTTTCGTCTAATTTTGTAGCTGGAAGTGTTCAAACAGTAGGAAAGTATGCTAAGAAATTGATAGTAGCATTTTCAGTGACTGATCTAACGCCTTTCACAGTCACGAGTGTGTCAGTTTCAGATGGTTCTAATCTATCTGCTTCGTATTCACAAGAAGAATTAGAAGCTTTAGGATTTAATACTAATCCAGGTAATGGGGAAAGGTTTAGCGGCTATTTGGTGCCGAAGCAGGAATCGAGTGGTTGGGATACATCTAACATGTTCGTCACTGCCACTATCAGGCTTCAAAGTGGGAAAGTAATTACCGTTACTCAAAAAGTTCTCCCAGCAACTAATTAAATTAAGTGGCTGCGCTGATTGAATTCTAGCTTTTATGCAAGAATAATTCAAATACAGAATAAAAGTAGGCCCCTTCGTAAAAATTACGAAGGGGTCTACTTTTATTTTGATTCTGATTCTGGCGTCAAGACAAATCATGTTAAACAAAAAATGACATTAAAACAAAACTGGTCGAAAAAACACCGGTATAGTACCGACATCTTTTCGGCCAGTTAATTGCTGAAACTTCGCGCCAATTTTTTGGGTTCAGTTCACTTCAATTAGAAGTGTCTTTTTTATTAACGAATAGCCTTTAAGGCTTCGTCGATTTGATCTAAGATGATTTGTTGATTCGCTGTTTCTTCTAAGTCATAAGTTTGCAAGTCAATCTTAATCTTAGGTGACGCATCATAGGCTTCAAACCAATCACGGTAAGCTGACCAAATGCGGAAGTAGTATTGACGCAATTCGTCATTTTCGTCGAATTGTTCGTAATCACGACCACGCTTCTTGATGCGGTACAAAATCGTTTCAAAGTCTGTTTCCGCGTAGACTAAGAGGTCAGGCGCCTTTTTAGGGAGCTTTTGCAATTCTGCCATCATGTTGTCGAGCAATTGCGTATAAACTTCCATTTCAGCATCTGTGATGTTGCCATCTTTATGATTTTCAGCTGTGAAAAGGGCATCTTCGTAGATTGAACGATCTAAGACATTGTTATCATCGGCCAAAGCTTGCTTAATCATGTCGAAACGACGATTAAGGAAGTAAATTTGTAGTAAGAAACCATACTGCTTTGGATCCGAGTAATAAAGTGGCAAGACTGGATTGTCGCCCACGGGTTCGTAAAATGCTTTTGTGCCAAAATGTTCAGCGATCAAGCTCGTTAATGTCGTTTTGCCAACGCCAATCATGCCTGCTGTAATAATCACCATGACAACCTCCAATTATTTAGTAACCTATTAACTATACAAAAAATCTGGGCAAACAACAAGCCAACCCGCTACGTGGTTTTGCTGGAAAAAGCGAACATTACCCCAAGATGGCTGTTAACTCAACTAGTCAGCAATATTAAAATAATAACCCTGATACGGGAGTAC
>NZ_CBDKZH010000154.1:0-2467 GCF_965300815.1 Leuconostoc sp. | reverse complement strand
GATGTATATAATATAACTATTAGAAATTAAATGGAGTTTAAAGCAGATGAGACAATATCAGGCCTATTTTATTGATTTAGATGGGACCATTTATCAAGGTACAAGACAATATCCGTCAGGCAAACGTTTCATTGACCGGTTACGTGCGCAACAGATTCCTTACCTCTTCGTCACAAATAACTCAACTAAAACGCCTGAAGCGGTTGCCGACAACTTAAGTCAAAATCATGGGATTGTGACAACACCAGATCAAGTCTATACTAGTGCAATGGCAACGGCGGATTATCTCAAGACCCACGTACCTGATCAAGCTAAAATTTTGGTCATCGGCGAAGCTGGTTTGCAAACAGCCATCCAGTCCGCCGGTTACACACTTGTGGCTGATCATCAGGCGGATGTTGTCGTCATGGGCTTAGATCGCCAATTCACTTATGACAAATTGGTTCAAGCCACTTTGGCCATTCAAGCTGGTGCACTATTTATTGCCACTAATTGTGATACCAATTTACCAACTGAAGCCGGTATGCTACCTGGTGCTGGCACATTGGTGAGCGCGCTACAAACAGCAACCCAAACCGCGCCCATTATTATTGCCAAGCCCGAAGCACCCATTATGACTGGCGCTTGCCAACGGCTGGGTGTTGCACCGCAAGACGTCCTGATGGTCGGCGATAATTATCAAACAGATATTCTTGCGGGGATTAATAATGGGATTGATACGTTGCTAGTCTATTCAGGTGTTTCAACCCCTGAACAAATCGCGCAAGTCACACAAAAACCAACCTATGAAGTCGCCTCACTTGATGATTGGCACCTATAAAAAAAGCACTGTTTCACGTGAAACAGTGCTTTTTTACGTTAATTCACTAAACCGTCTGCTGCTATTTGCCGTTTCGCAGGTCGGTAAAAGAGGTAATACAGAATGGCCGAAATAAGCGGTATCATTGCCGCAATGAAATACAAGTCTCTAAATGGCACATACGCATGTAAGGCACCAAAGGCATAAGGCCCGACACCCAAGCCTAAATCTAAACCGATAAAATACGTCGATAAAGCGATCCCAATCCGACGTGCTGACACTAATTTCAAGGTGACCGCCTGACCATTTGACATAAATGTGCCATACCCTAGCCCAATAAATGCCCCAGACAGTAGTAAGGTCACGCCATTATGCGTTAAGCCTAAAATAATTAGGCCAATGGTTAAGAAAATATAACTCGGATACATGACCATATTTTCACCAAACCGATCAAAAATTCGCCCAGACATTGGCCGTGTGATCGTGACAATGCCGGCATAGACAACAAAGAAGAAGGAACTAACGGCGACTAGATTCAAACTCTCTGCATACGAGGCCAAAAAGGCTAAAACACTGGAATATGATAACCCCATTAAAAATCCAATTACGGCAATTAAGCCAACTTTATACTCAACAAAACTTGAGATTTGCCATGATTTTAATGCTTGACGATGCGCATCAGTAAGCGTCACATTCGTAATTTTAATCATAAATAACGCAACCATTGCGGCAGCAATTAAGGCAACTGACAACAGCACAATAAAGTGAAAACTCGTCGCATTCAACAACATTAAGCCAACAAATGGGCCAATAGCTGCTGCCAAACTTGTGCTCAAGCCGTAGTAATTAATCCCCTCACCACGTCGATTATCAGGAATAAAATCCGTGACAATGGCATTCAGGGCGGTTGAAGTCATCCCGTAAGCAAAACCATTCAACAAACGCACCGTATCCAGCACCAAGATATTTGGTACAAATAAGTAGGCAATTGTTGTCACGAGATAAAAGACGGCCCCCCAGCGCGCAATTTGGCGACGACCGACTAACTCTAACTCTTTGCCGACAATGAGTCGCGCCACCAACGTTCCAATAATATATATCCCCGATGCCACGCCCGCCTGGCCAAACGATGCATGTAGTTCTTCATGTGCAATCACCGCAATAATGACCATCATTAAGTAATATACAAGATAGACAATAAAATTAATGCTCGTAACTGCTATAAACCCTTTATTAAATAACTTCTCTTCCATTTCCCGTTCCTTTGTTTATCATTGCGACAGTTCAAACCCAGCAAGACAGCTAGGTTGGTGACGGTGATAAACGTAGAACGGTCTTAGCGCCGTCCATGTTACAAAACTCCATTCAATTTGACACCGTGCGCTTGCATGAAAACATTGTAAACGAAAACAGTTACATTAAGAATACCACTTTTTCACAAAGTACGCAAAAAAATTTTAATCATCTCATAAAATACAAGCATATCTTACGTTAGACGACTAATAATTTTTTAATACGTCCATAAACTTAGTGAAATTTAAGGACAAATTCAACTGAATGAAACTTTCAGAAATATATGATGTTTTATATAAGTCATTTTCCGAAAGAAAAATGATGCAGCTTAGAGATAACTCTCTTATTGATGTGCAAGAAAGTACTAGAAACTGT
>NZ_CBDKZH010000153.1:0-2574 GCF_965300815.1 Leuconostoc sp. | reverse complement strand
GACGTTGGATGTATACTTCATAGATAAAGATTGATGTCTCTCGTACTGATTTTGTTATAGCTTATTAATATACAAACTGTTAATCCAACCGTGATGAGCCAGTTCGTACCAGATAATACCGTTGTCGTGGTGTTGTTCGTTAATGATGGCGACAAAATCACCATCGGCGACACTGCCAATTGGCAAACCGTAAGGTTCGGCAAAAACTTCAGTCGCTTGATTTGGCAAGAAATTGACAATGGCATTGGGCTGGTCGTTCGCTACGGCATGGGCCTGAATGTAATGAATATTCTCGGCATTTGGTGCTGTGTCTGAAAGCACCATGAGATGCGCTTCGGACCGTAGCCTAGCTTGAGCAGCAAGTTGGTACCAGAATTGACCGTTGGCCGTGATGACACGTAGCGGCGTTGCCCAAAAACTGCCAACCGGAATATTGGCGCTCACAGCTGCCTGATCGTCAGGTGCTTCATAGGCCAACATATCAGCTTGCACGGCAATATACATGGTGATACGGTGGGCATCCCGCCAATTGCTTGGTCGGAAATAGAGATGTAGTGACTGAGGTAAATTACCAAAAATACTGTTGAGATCACCAGAGGCATCAACGTAGGTGTAATTGGTAATTTCAGGGATTGTCACGCTATAAGGCTCACCAACGCCACCATCTAAGCGCGTTGGGGACATGAGTGTTGCTTGGGTAGCAATGTCTTCGTAATAAACCCAAACGGGTGATTCATTTGTCATTAGTTAACCCTCCTTGTTGTACGGCGTTTAGTAGAACCACGTGTCATAAATTGTGACGGGTTCGTGGCGTTTATGCGCACTAGCCAAATATAAGGCTTCAATTTTTTCGGCAAGTGCAGTAGGAACGGTTTGGCCTTCAAGATAGTCATCGATAACGTCATAAGAAACGCCGAGTGCGACTTCATCTGGTAACTGTGGGCGATCATCTTCCAAATCAGCCGTTGGTACTTTTTCATAGAGTGCCGCTGGTGCCGCTAATGCTTGTAACATCGCGCGACCTTGTCGCTTATTCAAACGCCAAAGGGGATTGATGTCGGTGCCGCCATCACCGTACTTAGTAAAGAAACCAGCAAAAGCTTCGGCCGCATGATCCGTCCCAATCACCACGCCCTGATATTCGCGGGCAACTGCATATTGGGCAATCATCCGCATTTTAGGTTTGATTGACCCACGACTCAGGTCATCGACCACTAAACCGCTCTCGCGCAGTGCCAAAGTCATGGCATCTGTCGCCGTTTTTATATTAGTCGTGATGACGCGATCAGCATCGATAAAGGCTAAAGCGGCTAAAGCATCTGGCTCGTCTAATTGCTGACCATAAGGTTGTCTAATGGCAATGAGTTGGTAGGTTTGACCGGTTTCCGTAGTCAGTTCTTGTGTTGCCAGACGCGCGAGTTTACCAGCGAGGGTTGAATCTTGGCCACCAGAGACGGCAATCACATAGCTCGTATATTGTGGATTTTGTAACAAATAATTTTTTAAAAAATCCACAGAACGTCGCACTTCAAGTGCGGGGTCAATGGTTGGTTGAACGTGTAAATCAGCAATGATTTTGGCTTGTAAGGGACGCATATTACTTCTCCTGGAGATTGTGCTGGGCCGCATGAATGGCGGCGTTTTTGGCTGCAGCAAGTGCTGGGGATAGGGTAACCGGATAGGTTGCTGGTTGGTCTAACCGCTTGAACTGTGGGTCGATTGCTGCCAGACGTTGCTTGGCGTAGGCTTGACTATCAGCTAAACTTGGTAGCGTATAAACACGCTGACCAGCAACAAAAATATCTTGGAGCAGTGGGGTGCCGTCATGTGCTTCGTCCGCAAAAGTTAAGACATCACCAGTATGCGTCCGCCAAATTTGCTTTTTACCAGGCGTAGAAATTTTATCGCGATCATCAGAGAGCTTAATCGTATTTTGACCAGCAATATTGACCATTTTGTAAACCGCGCCTAATGCGGGTTGGTCATAAGCGGTGATCAGTTTCGTCCCTACGCCCCAAACATCAATTTGTGCCCCACGGGCTTTTAATGCAGTAATGGTGTACTCATCTAAATCATTAGAAGCATATATTTTGGCTGATGGGAAACCAGCGGCATCTAGCTGCTGGCGAATGGCTTGAGATAGAGCCACCATGTCGCCAGAATCAATGCGGACGCCCTGAAAGTTAATCCGGTCGCCAAATTCTTTAGCCACCTTAATGGCATTTGGCACACCAGAATTGAGGGTATCAAAGGTGTCAACGAGGAAGACGACATCGTGATGGGTGTTAGCATACGCCTTAAAAGCTGTATAGTCATCTTGATAGGCTTGTACTAACGCATGGGCATGGGTACCGGCGACTGGTAGGTCAAATAATTTCCCTGCGCGCACATTGGAAGTGGCGTTAAAGCCACCGATAAACGCTGCGCGGGTACCCCAAAGGGCTGCATCAAATTCTTGGGCGCGTCGTGTGCCAAATTCCATCAGCGGGTCTTGTCCAGCGGCTGTTCGGACACGGGCTGCTTTGGTGGCAATTAACGTTTGAAAGTTAATCATGTTGAGGAGGGCAGTTTCGA
>NZ_CBDKZH010000152.1:0-2582 GCF_965300815.1 Leuconostoc sp. | reverse complement strand
AATGCAAGCACCGTCAAAAATGACTAAAAAAGCGGATCAATTAATCGATGATAAGAAACCAATGTCTTATATGTTGCTTGGAACCGATACTGGTGATTTGGGTCGTGATTACAAGGGACGTACTGACACGATGATTGTGATGACGGTGAACCCTAAGACCAACACGACAACAATGACGTCAATTGCCCGTGATACGTTGGTGACAGTCAATGGTAAACAAATGAAGATCAATGCCGCCTATGCCTACGGCAATGCAGATTCAGCCATTGAAGCTGTTCAAAATTTGCTCGATATTAAAATTAATGGCGGCTATATTTTGATTAACATGGGTGGCTTGGTTAAGATGGTCGATGCCGTTGGTGGCGTGGATGTCACGTCACCAATCACCTTTACAACGGAAGGTGATGACACCCAGGCTAACGCAGCTAAGCAATACAGCTTCACAGCCGGTCAAACATATCACATGGATGGAAATGAAGCTTTGGCCTTCTCACGGATGCGACACGAAGATCCTAATGGGGACTATGGCCGTCAAATGCGGCAACAGTTGATTATTCGGGCAGTCTTGAAGAAGGCGACGAATGTTGGGACATTGTTTAATGATACATTGTTAAATACAGTATCAAATAACGTACAAACAGACATGTCAACACATGCCATGCAAAAATTAGCGATGGATTATCGTGGTGCCTTTGCTAATGTCAAGCAAGACCAATTGCATGGCACAACACGAAATATGGGCGCCCTTGGTGCTGTTGAAATCATGAGTCCAACGGAAATCACGCGTATTCATGACGAAATTACCGCCCAAATGGCAGAATAATCGTATCAAACAGGTTGCATAACCTGTTTTTTTGTGCAATAAAATACACAAATTCACGCAATATACACAATTTTAATGTATATAAACGAATTTGTGTTGAATAAATAAACGTCTAGCGGTAGTATTAATGCATAGATAAACACGGAGGTCGAGCACATGACAGAAACATTGGTATTAGCCTATTCAGGCGGATTGGATACTTCGGTGGCCATTCCTTGGTTGAAAGAAAAAGGGTATGACGTCATCGCCGTTGTCTTAAATGTTGGACAACATGGTAAAGACATGGACATGATTCAAGCTAAAGCCCTCAAGGTTGGGGCCAGCCAATCGATTGTGATTGATGCCCAAGCGGAATTTGCAACGGACTATGTTGCGCCAGTGATTAAAGCTAACATGTTGTATGAAGGCGAGTATCCTTTGGTTTCAGCCTTGTCTCGGCCATTGATTATTAAAAAGTTAGTTGATATTGCCCATGAAAACAATGCAGTAGCCATTGCGCATGGCTCAACGGGACATGGAAACGATCAAGTTCGTTTTGAAGCCGCGATTCATGCACTAGATCCGGATATGAAAATTGAAGCCCCGATCCGTGACTTCCAGTGGTCACGAGAAGAAGAAATCGCTTATGCCAATGCACATGGCGTGCCAGTGCCGATTGTGTTGGATTCGCCTTACTCAATTGATGAAAATCTCTGGGGACGTGCTATTGAAGCCGGTATTTTAGAAAACCCCTGGCATCAAGCGCCTGAAGAAGCGTATGCGTTGACCAACGCAATTGAAAATACACCTGATACGCCAGCGTTTGTGGACGTGACTTTTGAACAAGGGGTACCAGTCGCCCTTGATGGCGTGGCCTTGCCGTTGGCTGATCTCATTAATCAGCTTAACGAATTAGCGGGGGCACATGGGATTGGCCGAATTGATCACATTGAAAACCGCTTGGTGGGGATCAAATCACGTGAAATTTATGAAGCGCCAGCTGCTGCCGTGTTGATGACGGCGCATAAAGATTTGGAAGATTTGACGCTGGAACGTGACGTGGCGCATTTCAAGCCAATCATCGAGCAACAACTAGCTAATTTGGTATATGAGGCCAAGTGGGTCTCACCATTATTTGACAGTTTAATGGCCTTTATTGATGACACCCAAAAGAACGTTAATGGGGTCGTGAAAATGAAGTTGTTTAAGGGAAATGCCATTGCGGTGGCGCGTCAATCGGCACATAACTCACTTTATGATGAAGACTTGGCCACGTATACCAGTGCCTCATCCTTTGACCAAGAAGCAGCGGTTGGCTTTATCAAGCTATGGACATTGAGTAACACGGTTTACGAACAAGTCAACCACGTCCACAGCCAAAAGCCAGTTAAACAAGTCGAAGTCTAAAAAATAGTGGCTTTGCCACTGTACATAGTTTAAGGAAAGGAAAGATGGGTGGTGTTCACCACACATCAACAAAGTCACATGACAACGAAATTATGGGGTGGCCGTTTTACCGAAAATGCTGCGGCCTGGGTCGATGCCTTCGGTGCATCCATTACATTTGACCAAGCAATGGCCGCTGAAGATATTGAAGGTTCAATTGCGCATGCAACGATGCTAGGTCGCCAAGGGATTATTTCTGACACAGATGCGGACCAAATCGTAGCCGGTCTCAAGGCATTACAGCAAGAACTCGCTGCGGGTGAGTTAGGCTTTGATGTACAACATGAAGATATTCATATGAATATTGAAGCGTTACTGACAGCCAAAATTGGCC
>NZ_CBDKZH010000151.1:0-2604 GCF_965300815.1 Leuconostoc sp. | reverse complement strand
GACGTAGCCGCTCCCATATTTCAGGAAAAATGCCAGACCGATAGGCTTCTCGTTGATAAAAATCATTAGATAAACCATTGTTACGACCATTATAAATTTTTTCAAACTTGTCATCACCTAACAAGTAGTCCATAAACATTTGTTCAATTTCTAATGTCGCTGATTTATTGAATTTTGAATGCCCAATAATGTGTAATGATTCGTTGTGCTCGTCGGAAACAGCCTTAATCTCATTAAGCTTATCTTCCTGTGCACCCAAGTGTTCAATTGTTCGACGCACAATCGCACTCGCCTCGCCTCGCCTACATAAACTAGCTGTTTAGTCCGCTTGGTATGTTCATTTGTTCGTTTTCCGATCCCTAAATAAACTGTTGGATAGTTGGTTAAGGTCGTATTTTGAGCAGTCATTGCAAAATTTTTAATAGCGTCTTTCGAGTAATCAATCGTCTTGATCATTAAATTACCGCTATCAATAAAGCCAAATACGGATAATATTTCATGTGCATTAAAACCAAGAAACCCAAAATAATCGGCTAATAATTCATTAGGAATCGCACGCTTATTTTTCTCCCAATTTTGAACAGCCTGTCGTGTAACATTCAAAAATCGTGCGACGTCATCCTGTGTGTAACCTTTGTCTTCTCTTTTTTGCTTAATTAACTCATACAATTTCATAGCCTAATTATCTCAAAACAGGCCAAAACAAAAAGCAACAAACCGTTGCTTTTTACTGAATTCACTGGTCAATAAAATTTATCCTTCACTACTCCCCTAACAGCGCATCAAACTTCGCTTTCATGGTCGGATTATTTTTCGTCAACTTTTTGACACTGACATCCTCCAACTTGTTGTTCGCCAATCGAAGTTGGTTTTCTGATGTCGTGAGGGCTTTTTTAACGGCCTCCATCCGCGCAATTGACTTGTCAATTTCTTCAATTGCCTTCTTAAAGTTGTTTGAGGCACTTTGATAGTTTTTACCGAAAGCATTCTTGAAGTTCGTCAGATCACTTTCAAAATGCGTGATATCAATGTTTTGTTCACGGACTTGCGCGAGTTCCTGCTTGTACGCAACCGTGTTCAGAGCAGCATTACGCAACACCCCGATGAACTGAATAAAGAATTGCGGGCGAATAACATACATTTTCTCATAGTTTGGCACTTGTACAATACCGGTATTGTACAGGTCACTATCCGCTTCCAGCATTGATACCAACACGGCATACTCGGTCTTCTTTTCGCGGCGATCTTTATCTAACTCCTTGAAAAAGTCAGCATTCTTATGCTTAGTGGCCGTCGTATCGGCCTCGTTTTTCATATCAAACATGATGCTGATAAATTCCAAGCCATCTTGATAATCACGGAAAATAAAGTCACCCTTAGAGTTGGTTTCCGATAACGTATTATCCTTTTCAAAATAGGCATTAGGAAAGGCATAAGACCGAATCTTGCTAAACTCGGTCATTGCGTATTGTTCCAAACTTTCGCCAATTTCCTTGGTCGATTGCCGTGCCTTAAAATCCTTATAGAATTCAATTTGTTCTTGGGCGACTTTTAACTGCGCTTCAAATTGGTTCTGCACGTTCGTTAGTTCTAACTGTTGTTTTTGTTCTTTCAATTCCAACTGCGACGTCAATTCCGCCAGCTTCTTATCCTTCGTTGCCAATTCGGCTTGCACGGCTGCATCCTTTTTAACCAATGCGGTTTCCAATTCGGCTTGCCCTTGTTGCTTGGCTGCGTCGATTTTCGCCACTAATTGTGCGATTTCTGCGTCTTTTTTAGCTAGGGTGTCTTGGACAGCTAACTCCTTTTGCACGAGCTGAGACTGCAATTCTGCGGCGTTCTGCTGCATTAAATTGTCCAACTTGGTCTCTAACGCGACAATTTGTTGCGCCTTCTCGTTTAACTCAGCTTGCATAGTCTGTTTTTGCGCCTGCAAGTGATTTTCCAGCTCAACGGCAGCTTGCTTTTCTTGTTGTTTAAACCACTCTGTCCGTGCTTGCGTTAATTTATCTTCTAAAATGTCAGCAATTTTCCCGTTGACAATACTTGTATCAATATTTTGTTCATCCGTGAGATCAATCACATCCCCAGCATGGGCGTCTTGATCAAGGACGAGTTCGGTTTGCGATGCAATATGAAATTTAACTTTTGTCATGATGATCTACCTCTATCAAATGCACATCTCAATCGATGGGCTACTGCTTTCATTATAGCAAACCTGACGCTTGTTCCGAGTTGTCGGGTGTAACAAAAAAGCACCTGACAACTCAGGTGCTTTGCTTAATCTCATTTTTGATGCCGTTTCCGGTAGAAATAGAGTGGTAACCCAACTAATGTGGCTAGCACACCGCTCATGGCCAATTGGAACTGCGTCAACAATGTCATGACAATAATGAATACCCCACCCAAAATGGCAATAATTGGAATGACAGGGTAAAGTGGCACACGGTATGGTCGTGGCAAGTCCGGCTCATCGCGACGGAGCTTAATGACCGCCACTAGGACTAACGTGTAGAAAATCCAGATGACAAAGATTAACATATCCGTTAACATGTCAAAGCCACCGACAAACATTAAGGCAATTGACACAATCAATTCAAAGAT
>NZ_CBDKZH010000150.1:0-2629 GCF_965300815.1 Leuconostoc sp. | reverse complement strand
ATTTTTTGACAAAAATACAATAAATGTGATAAATTTTAGATACAGCGCATGGTGCGTTGACCCAACATGAATTACGCCTGTTGATCGGTCGCAAGACTGTCTAAAACTACTTTCTCTCACACAAATTTCCACATTTTGTAATCATGCTGGGTTTTTGGAGAATCATGGGTCACGATGACAATGCCTGTCAATCGTGACTTTTTTTATAGGCACATCGTGATCAGTGCTATAATTTAAGGAGTGACTATAAAGATTGGGGAAAGTTGTGACCCAACGGGCAAACGTTCGTGTCGCAACGCTGTATCATAAAAATGAATAATATTGAAAAATTACAACAATTAACACACATTACCACACAAGAAATTGCGGACGCCTTGGATGTTAACGCTGATTTGGTCAAAGAATGGCAAGATGATGCCAGTTTGCCAACAATTGCGGAACTGGAAGCTTTAGTCGGTATTTTTTCAAGTCAACTCGATGCCCAAGGCATTGAAGCCCAAACCAAATCACATCCAATTCACATTCGTTTGTCGATTGATTACTTGTTGAATCTTGGTTTGACAATGTCAGATTGGATCACGTTAAAGTGGGCTGTGGAAGGTCAGTGGCAAGGCGATCAACTTGCGGTTGGTTTCTTCCATAACGGCAAACTCACCCGTGTGGTGGCTTCTGATGACGAATTTGTCGCTGCCTTTGCAGGGTATTTGATTTTGCAAACGGAAGGCGAATTTGAACCTTATATTGATGAATTTGATGATGATAAAGTCTATGATTGGCGCTTATTACGGCTACATGGGGACGATTACCGCGATGTTACCCGTGAGTTAATCGCGACAGACTTACCGGAGATAAAAGCATGACGGAAAATGTCATTTTGGCAACGGATGCCTATAAATTAACCCATCATTTACAGTATCCTGCCCAGTTAACAAAATTATATTCTTATGGCGAAGCGCGCGTTGGCGGCCAATATGAACAGGTGAGTTGGTTTGGCTTGCAAATGATTTTGGACGCCTATTTCCGCCAACCCATCACGGATGAGATGATCGATGAAGCGGCTCGTGTGAGTGAACTCACGTTTGGCACAGCAGCCTTTTTTAATCGCTCAGTTTGGGAAAAAGTCCGTGATCTGGGTTATTTCCCCGTTAAAATTAAAGCATTACCTGAAGGTATGACAGTGCCAGTGGGCAATGCGCTCTTTACGATTGAGTCAACGGCTGATTGGTTTGCCACCAGTTTGAACGCGTTAGAAGACGTTTTGATGCACGTGTGGTATCCAACAACCATTGCCACGAATTCAATGGTCATTCGGCAACGGTTAACGCCATTATTTGAACAATCAGGTACGCCAGACAATGTGGCGCTGGCAGTTAATGATTTTGGGTTGCGTGGCGCGACGTCATTAGAATCTGCTAAACGGGGTGGTGCTGCCTATTTGCTGCACTTCCGTGGCTCTGATAACATGGCAGCTTCGGCGTATTTTGACTCAGTTTATGGCGTGCCTGGACGGGCTTTGTCTGTCTGGGCAACGGAACATTCGGTGGCGACGTCATATGGTGCTGACGCCGGTGAATTCGCTTATGTTCATGCGCAATTGGATCGGGCACCGGATGATGCTATTTTATCCATTGTCATCGATTCATACGATGCACTCAATTTTGTGAAAAATGTGATTGGATCACCGGAAATTAAAGCACGGATTATGGCACGTGAAGGCCGAATTGTTCTCAGACCAGATTCTGGAGATCCGCTAACCATTGATTTGCAAGTACTCGACCTGCTTGCTGAAATTTTTGGGACGACGACAAATGACAAGGGTTATCGCGTTTTGCAACATAATGTCGGTATTATTCAAGGCGATGGCATGAAAGCAGACACAATTATTGCCCTTTATGAAGCTTTGATGGCCGCTGGTTGGTCAGCGGATAACTTGGTGGTTGGCTCTGGTGGTGGTTTGTTACAAGAAGGCTTTACCCGAGACACCGCACGTTTTGCCATCAAAGCAGCCTATGCGGAGACCGCCACTGGTGAGCACATCAACATTCAAAAAAAGCCTAAAACGGATGCCTCAAAAGCGTCAAAAGCGGGACTACTTAAAGTGATTTGCCGAGATGGCCAAATTGTCACGGTAGCACAAAGTGAACCAGGAGAAGATCTCTTGACAACCGTTTATGAGAATGGCGTTTTTGCCCCCGTTGATGGGCAAGCGATGATACAACGTGCCCAAGTGTGAAGAATGATCTTGAATTACCAATTTAAAAAAGCCAGTGACATCACAACGGATGTCACAGTCGAACAATTAGACATCAAAGCCGCCGCGCAAGCTTATCGTGAACGCGATCAACGTGATCACAAGCCGAAAAGTGAAGCGAGCCAAGCACTCGTTGGCCATGGCGTACAAGCGCTTGGTACAGAGGCAGCAATCGGTAAAGATGAACGTAAGGCTAAAGTACTCGCCTTATTTAACGCCGGGATGACAAGTTATATTGATTTAGCTTTTGAAATGAATTTATCAGAAGCAACGATTCAAAAATATGGCAAAGAATTAGGATTAACTTTCATTGACACGCCATATTAAATTAAAAATTTGACATTTTTAAATGCGTAAGCTATTATAATAACTACATTA
>NZ_CBDKZH010000149.1:0-2659 GCF_965300815.1 Leuconostoc sp. | reverse complement strand
GGTTATGACATTTTAAAGGATTTAAATCAGCTATTTTAAACTAAATTTAATCTTCTGGCTTTATAATAAAGTTAATGATATTCAACAACAAACTTATTAATTAAGAACGAAACCCTGTAAATACTGGTGGATTTTCAATTTATTCTCTCTCCTAAAAAATCTCTTCTCTTCTCACTCTTAAAGATATAAAACCCCCCCGTATTGTAAGCAGATACGGGGTTTCGTTTGTCAAAAAAGCACTGCAACAATCATGTTGCGGTGCTTTTTTTGCGTTGTTTATGAGGCAAAAGTGGCCAGCAGTAAGCTTAGCACGTGTTGACACGTTCAACTGTACTATGTACAATAGTACACGTAGTACAGTTGGTTGGGTTTGGCATGACGAAAAGTGCGGTTATCGCAAATTAAATAAAAAGAGGTGGCGTGAATGGGACAAATTCAGAGGCATCAGCCATTGTACGAACAGCTCATGTGGCGGATTAAATCACAAGTCGCATCTGGAGCGTTGCGCCAAGGTGACAAGTTACCATCTGTGAGAGAAATGGCCCTCATTGAAGGGCTCAATCCTAATACAGTGGCCAAAGCGTATAAGGCCTTAGAACAGCAGCAAGTGATTGAAACGGTTGCTGGTAAGGGGGCATTTGTTTTGGGACATGAAGCAACGGCCACGGATGAGCGCTTGCTGGCAAGTATTCAACAGCGACTGGATGAAGTTATCATTGAGGCGAAGCGGGCTGCGATTCCGCGGTCGCAGCTGCAGCACTGGATTGATTTGGGCTATGGCGTACAACGGGAAGAACACGAGGAGGAAGCATGACGTTAGTGGTTGAAAACATCTCGAAGAAAATTCAAAAACAGGATGTTTTAAAAAATGTGAGCTTTGAGTTACATCAGGGCGAAATTGTGGGGTTAGTTGGCCGAAATGGTTCTGGGAAAACCACGTTGTTTGATACGATTTCAGGTGAATTATTGCCGGATTTTGGGCGGATTGGCTTAGACGGCTTAGATTATGTGAAAACCATTGATTTACATGATCAATTATTTTACGTGGATATGCCGGAAAATTGGTTGAGTTACTATTCTCCCAAAAAAGTGAAAGCGATTCTAAAAGTGGCGTATCGTCACTTTGATGAGACTTGGTATGATGCCGAAATTAAACGTTTTGGGCTAAATAATAACAAGCGTATCCGGACTTATTCAAAAGGTATGCGCGCGTTACTTGTGATTATCGCAAGCTTTGCGAGTCGGGCACGTTATGTCTTATTGGATGAACCATTAGACGGACTCGATGTGTTAATTCGCGATCAAGTGAAACAACTTATTGTCGATCAAGTCACGGCGCACCAAACAACGGTGTTGATTGCCTCCCATAATTTAGTCGATTTAGATACCCTAGTGGATCGTGTTTTGCTCCTCAAAGATCATACGATTGATCGGACGTTTGCCATTGAAGAAAATAAAAATATTAGAAAATATCAATTAGCCTTTGCTGGTGATGAACTGCCAAGTTTCTTACGGGAGAGCGGGACAATTATTGCGCAAACGGGCCATATTGTGACGATTGTTTTCAATGATTTCACGGAAGACATTGGGATTCGATTAGCAGGACAAGATTTCAAATTTGTGGAAGAACTACCTGTTGGGAGTGAAGATGTTTTTCGAGCGAGCTTTGCAGAAGAAGCCTATGCTTGGCAGCAAGAATTGGAGGTGGCAGAATGAAGCAAGCATTACAACTGTATGCGCACATTAAAAAGGATCAAATGCTGTTAGCGTTCATTTTGGGTTTGGGGCTGATGGGACTACAAGTCGGCTCATTCCTTTGGCAGCATCAATTGTCAGCTATTGCTGAAAGCGGCATCTTGCTCACTGGTGGTTGGTTGATTGTGGCTTTTCTCTCGTTATTGTTAGACCAGTCACGCCGGTTGGATGTGTGGCTCTATACGCAACGCGTTTCCCGTGGTGAATTGTTTCTCTCGCGGGTACTCTTATTAGTTGTTTTGCCAATTGTCGTCGGCTTTTTGGTGACGATTGGGATGTTGTTCGTGATACAACCGGTTAATATGACAGGCTTGATGACGACAAGTTTGAATTTTGCCCTGGGTTATTTCTTTTTTGCTAGTATTGCCGCCATTATCTATACCGTGATTGGGCCTAATTGGATGAAGGTTGTGGGGCTGTTATTTACGGTGGCTGTGATGGGGCAACCACTCAGTACCATTGAAACTTATTGGCAGAAGAATATGTTGTTGGATTTGACCATCAGGTTACTGGCTAGCTTGGTATTGTTTGGTATTGGGTATCTGTTGGCGAAAAAAATTAGTGGTGAAACAACTGAAGAAGCTGTTCGGCTCCGTCATTTGCGTTGGCCAATCGTTATTTTCGTGTTTGCGGCAACGGAATTGACGACCTTGATGAGCCATGTTGGGGCTATTGATGTGAAGGTGGTCATCAGCACCATGATTATACCAATCATTTTGGCAGGTATCACGTTTGCATTTGTCTTTAAGCCAAGATTTAAAATGACTTGGGATCGCTAATTAATTGTAGTATTGAGGGGGAAAAATGTCATTATTAGAAGTTAATAATATTAATAACCGTTATGGTAACAAAATGGCAATGACGGACGACACCTTTCAGGTAGAAGCTGTCCGGAATGTCGGTT
>NZ_CBDKZH010000148.1:0-2668 GCF_965300815.1 Leuconostoc sp. | reverse complement strand
CAACATACGTGTCTGATCCAGTGGCAGAAGTCATTATGTCCAAAAGAAAAGGCGATTATCCGGATTTTGATACTTTCGTCTTCCGTGCATTAGGTAATCCACCAACTAATAGCCCGTATGGTGATTGGCAAATTGTGTTCTCCACAATGAAGGAGGGTGATAATGAGTTTATTTCGTAGAAACTATCAGGCGGAACGCCAATTTATGCGGCATAACTATATACGTTTACGTGGCCGTACTTGGTTTTTAACGTTATATGGCATTTTAAGTACCTTATTTGTTTATGCTTTCGTCATCTACTGCACAATTTTGTTAGACTTCCTAATTCGCGTCACTGGTAGTTATCTATCCACTTTTGGTAATTATTTGCGAAGCGATATCTGGCAATCACCCAACCAGGAAGATTTCCTGAATATGGCAAAAGCGGTATTTATGCCAGCAAATATGTTTAGTATTTTTGGACGCCTAACCATTGTCACGACAATTTTTATGTTGATTATGTTTCTTCTATTTGAGAAATTATGGGCACTTGGAAAAGTGTATGACTGGTATCAGACATTTCGTGATCTGACACGTAATACGAACCGTTTTGCCACAGTCAGAGAAGTTGATGCGACATATAAATTAGTACCTGATCGTAATAAATTTTATTCAGGTACACCAGGTCAGCCCGTACTACATACTTCAGGCTACACACTTGAATTCTTTATGTTTCATCCATTTCTTTGGGCAATTCAGTGGGTTAAGCGACCACTCGGAATGAATTCACTAGAATTTTCTGGAATTTATAAGCGGTTGAGACCAACTTTAATCGCACGTTTCCCAAACCTCTACAAAAACCAATTGACTGTAAAGGGTGGGTTTGAAGGTTTTTATTGGGTTGATACGAGTAATACACACTCAAAAACAACTGGTATGACGCGATCATCAAAGGATCAGATGCGTGGTTATCCCTTAATTGACATTATTCGACGGGCAGAGGTAAAGTGGAATATTGTTGATACCGATGCGAAAAATGAAGATGCCAAAATGAGTTTTCAGGCACTACGTGAAGCAGGATATGATGTCCGATTACTCAACATTATGGAGCCGAGTGAGTCAGAATCCTGGAATCCACTAGAACTAGCCATTGATTATGCTTTTGATGGCGATTGGGACAACGTTAATACGGAACTGAGTAAGGTAGTTCAAGTTATTGGTGGTTCTGCTGGTGAAGAAACGACTCAGAAGGATATTTGGGATAGTGCTGCAGAAAGTACCATTCGATCCGTAATGCTTGCGGTTTTGGATATTGCGGTCAGACATCAAGACAAGTCCATGGTGACGATTGCCAATGTGCTGCAATTTATTAATGATATGAGCCATTTTTCCGATAGTGAGGGTGATGGTTTAACCAAATATATTAATATGCTTGGAACACTACCTAGAACACCAGTCCGAAATATGATTCGCTTAAACGCCTCTGAATATTTGTCCGCCACTGGTGATACAAAGTCATCTATCTCATTCTCTGTGATGAATCGTTTGAACCTGTTTGCATCTGAATCCATTACACGTTTAACATCGTTTAATACGATTAACTTGACTGATCTTGGTTTTCCAAGAATACTTAAATTCAAATTTTCAAAATCTTTTGCTGGACTTCATGTCGGCGTCAACATTTTTGATAAAGATAAGCATAAGCCACTTGAGAAGGACAAACTAACGATTTCTCAGTCTGGTGTATTGACTTACCCAATTCACCATAAGCTACCCGCAGAATGGCAAATTGAACTGAATTTAGATCAGTCAGGTAACGCGGTCCAGAAACGTAAACTTCGCTATATACTAAACGGGCAAATCGTTCAACGTCGACGTTTAAATGGGCAATTAAAACTAGACAAGTATTCTAAGCAACCAGAGATTAAGTGCTTAATCAATACTCTTAAAGCAATTGGTACAACAGAAAAACCAGAAGTTGAACTACGTTATAGTGAACGACCAATGGCTGTATTCATTGTGACCCCACAATCAAATGATGACTTCTCAGCTTTGGCAAGTTTGTTCATCTCACAAGTTTTCTCGGTTAATACTGATATTGCTTCACGGATTACGCGTCGTAAGATGGATAATTGGATTCTCTACAAACTCAATGAGTTTTCAATGTTCCCACGTATTCCAGGTTTTACTAATATTTTGACGCGTGGCTTAACTTATGGTCATTTAGTTGATTTGTATATTCAGACGTTGACCCAACCACGGCTGCATTATTCTGAGATGGAAACTAATGATATTAACGGTAACACAGGAAATTGGTTCCACATTTTAAGTAATGATGAACAAACTAATGAAGCATTATCAAAACAGTTAGGTGAAATTGAGGTGCAAACGGAGTCGGTTAATTCACAGATTGGACTTGATCGCCAAGACCGTGGTAACCGAATGGTGCAACTCAATAAAGTCCGGCTACTGGATGCAAAAGAAATTAGTGAATTAACACCGCGTGAGATGATTACGATTCGAACCATCAAACGAACGGATAAAAAGGGGCAAGATGTGCGCCCGTTACCAATTTTTGCTACAGAAAATTATTCCTTACCGATGGCTTACAAACTACTTGGCAAAAAGTTTTCATTGGATTACTACACCGCTGATTTGAACCTGAAGGCACGACACAATAAATTGGCTT
>NZ_CBDKZH010000147.1:1678-2677 GCF_965300815.1 Leuconostoc sp. | reverse complement strand
ATTGTCATTTTACCGTCAATTATCTGATAAAGTTTGTCTGCCATATCTTTTAACCTTAAGTCATGAGTAACGCAACCATCACAAGTTATCTTATGCAGGGTTTTCTTCAGAAACGCCCTGTCTTGCAGCACGCTGCGGTCCAGTCACATAGCATCATGTGTTATGCTCCTTTCTAAATTGCCTGAACGGAAATGAGTTTTTCTTACTCACAAATCTCATTATAGCGCATCATCGGCTAATCTAAAATCAATATGCTTAGCGAGATTTAACGCGCGACTGCGTCATCAAAATAATGCCATGCAACCGTCGCAACCGCCTTTGCAGCGATTAAGATACTGTCCTCATTCATCTTGAATTGTGGACTATGATGCGGGTAATTACCCCCGTCTTGGGGTTGGGCGCCAATATAAAAGAACGTTGCTGGCACAACTTCACCATAATAAGAAAAGTCTTCTGAGGGACTTTGTGGCCCTAAATCAATGACTTGCTGCACTTCTGGTAGTTGCTGGTTAGAAATGGCAGTCATCGCAAAATTTGTGAGGGCTTCTGCGTTAAACAAAACGGGGTAATTATCATCATATGTCACCTCAACTGTCACACCAAATGTTGTGGCTAACCCTTTGGCCATCGTGTCGATTTGGTCACGAATCAAGAGACGGGTGCTTTCTTTCATCATCCGCACATCCCCTTTTAACGTGACCTGATCTTTAATGGCATTATAACTTCCTACCCCGTCAAACGAGCCAATGGTGACTGTGGCCGTATCAAAGGGATCAACACGACGAGCAACGATTGTTTGTAACGTAGTGACAAAATAACTCGCTGCAACAATGGCATCGTTAGTCAGATGTGGCATGGAAGCATGACCACCCGCACCAGTAATGACAATATCAAAGTTTGAGCGACCAGTTTGTGATTCCTTTGTGTGATAGGCAATTGTCCCCGTGGGAATACTAGTCATCACGTGCACACCAATGATGTCAGATACACCGGCCAGTG
>NZ_CBDKZH010000147.1:0-1668 GCF_965300815.1 Leuconostoc sp. | reverse complement strand
GGGGCAACCTCTTCTGCTGGTTGGTGAATAATCCGAATGGCTCCTGGGATATCATCTTTGATTTTAATTAACTCGCGGGCTAGCACCATTAAGTAAGCGGTATGCGCATCATGACCACATGCATGCATGACACCTTTATTTTGCGACTTAAAGGGCAATTCATTGTCCTCAACGACAGCTAAAGCATCAAAGTCGGCACGAATGGCTAATTTTTTGCCCGGTTTGTCCGGATTGATATCAACCACTAGCCCAAAGCCATCCCCCACACGGGAAACAGTGCAGTCTAACGCTTGATAAAAATCAGCGATATACTGGGACGTCGCCGCTTCTTGAAACGAAATTTCAGGCTGTTGATGTAAGTGTCTTCGAATCGCAATCATGTCAGCCTCATCAGCGGTTAATTCAGCAAGTAATTGATTTAATGTGTCCATGTGGTTTGTCCCTTCTGTTTCTACTATCATGTTAACATTGTCAATCACATCGCACTGATTTAACGCCTGATATAATCATCACACACTACCAACAAACATCAGTATTAACTCAAGTGCATCATGATGTTATCAAATAGTCGTGTGGGTAATATTGTGTGCAAAAAGACTAACGGTTTGGCGCCAAAGCCAATGAGATAACGTGGCTTTGGGTGCTTTTTAGCAATTGCTTTGGCGATTGTTTTGGCAATGATCATTGGATCGGACATCATCTTACCACTATATTGACGTCGCAATCCGTCAGCGGTTTTTTCAGCCGCACGTGCGTATGCCCCATCTTTTGCAGATGCTGCTAAATGATCGGCTGCAATGATACCCCAGTCAGTTTTGATACCACCTGGTTCAATTAAGACAACATCAATGCCAAATGCCTTAACTTCCATCCGCAAAGCGTCACTAAAACTTTCTAGTGCATATTTTGTCGCATGATACCAAGCACCAAAGTAACTTGTAAAGCGCCCACCCATTGATGACACGTTGATGATCTTGCCTTGATGTTGCTTGCGCATATGTGGCAATACCAATTGTGTTAACCGCGCAAGACCAAACAAATTGACTTCAAATTGCTGTCTAGCTTCCGAAAGCGCCACATCTTCGACTGCGCCAAAAGAACCATACCCAGCGTTATTAATCAAAACATCAATACGCCCTTCCTTTGTCATAATATCTTGAACGACCGATGCCATTGACTGCTCATCTGTGACGTCTAGTTGAACACCATGAACACCGATTTGTTGTAACTGTTCTAACCGATCAAGCCGTCTACCTGCCCCATAAACAATGTCTCCCGCGTTACTTAAATATTCAGCTGTTTGAAACCCGATACCACTTGTTGCGCCAGTAATGAGAATGACTTTTTTCATGTTTTAACTCCTTGTCTGTATTAGTATCATAACTTAAAACTAGCGTATTTTGTTGCCTAAAATAAAAAGAGCAGCGACAAATGGCTACCCTTTTTATGATTGATTTTGGTTATGAGTTTTGGCTGATAGCCGATGAATTTTTCGGTTAAAATTGACATACAAGAAAATGGCGCGGACATACAAGTCTAGCCCAATTGCCAACCAGACGCCAGCAATGCCTAACTTTAAGATTTGTGCTAATAGGATAACGCCCAGAATACGGGTGACCCACATACCAAAAGCTGTGCTGTAAAGGGGTGTTTTGGTGTCCCCCATCC
>NZ_CBDKZH010000146.1:0-2786 GCF_965300815.1 Leuconostoc sp. | reverse complement strand
TGACCGCGCGATGAACTCACACTGGCGAGCTAAATGGTCAAAAACCATTTCGGAGATCCCCGATAGCGGATACACCTGTGTTAGCAGGTGAATGAGCAAATAAATGTAAATTTATTTGGAAACAAGGTGGGAACACGATTGAACGTCCTTGCAAACGATATTTTCGTTTGCAAGGCTTTTTTATTTCAACAGATATAGGTGAGCGTATGGAGAACAAGCGATTAGCCGCTGGTTCGCGTGATGAGTATGGCACGCGACTGGTCCAGAAACAACAAATTTCACAAACAATCAGCGCCACACTGAATGCGGCCGGTTTTACCCCGATTGCAACGCCCTTGCTTGAGCGTGAAAATACTTTCGAGCATTATCCCACACAAGCGGTTTTTCATCTGACGGATCAGGGGCGCGAACGCTTGGTTCTACGTCCCGATCTGACGCTCCCTATTGCCCGTTTTTTAACCACTGGGCGACATGAGCCACGCTTTACTAAGCTCTATTACTTGGGTGATGTCCTGAAGCCAACTGATCACCTGTCGGGGGCATATAACCAGGAGACACAAGCGGGCATTGAATTGATAGGCGATGACGGGCTGGCTTCAGAAATCCAGGCGCTTGATAAAATGCTTTATTTTGCTCAGATTTTTGGTATTGCTGATGTACAGGTTGTGCTCAGTGATGCACGGTTTATTCCCACGGTACTCTCACAGATTACGATGTTAGCGGCACAACGCCAACAGCTTCAGACGGCAATTGAGGCTAAAAATGTCACCCAATTCATCAAATACCAACAGGCCATAGCAGATTTTCCAACTTTTTTAAGCACTTGGCCGTTAGCCTTTGGGACGGCTGGTGAGGCGGTTATGTGGCAAGCACAAGACTTGCCAGGCGTCGCACCAATCGTGTCGGGGTGGCTAACCTTAGCTGATTATGTGCATACACACTATCCGGATGTGGCCGTCACGGTTGACCTGACCGCAGCACCCCCACAAGGTTATTACACTGGGACAATTATGCGTGGTTTTGTGCCAAGCTTGGGCCGTTATCTCTTCAGTGGTGGGCGTTATGACGCCTTACTCAAAGATAGTCAAGGAACCGATTTACCGGCAGTTGGGATGGGGTTGAATATTGAAAGCATATTAGCTGATTGGCAACGGCAACCAGCCGAACAACGACCACATGAACCAATCGTCGTGGTACTGGGTAAGGGGCGTGTTGAACAAGATGCCCGACCATTATTACGCCGGGCAGGGATGGATACCTCACCACTCAATCATCCAGAACGTAAGCTGGTTTTTGACAGTGAGGATCAAAAATATCGCTTCATTTTAGTGAAATCCGATGATGTCATCAAATATCTGGACCGCGGCATTGGTGATATTGGCATCGTTGGCTCAGATGTGATCGCCGAACAACCTAATCAGCATCATGATGTCTTAGATTTACAAACAGGACGCGCGAAATTTGTGGTTGCGGGTTTAGCTGATTTTGATGATGATGGTCAGCGGAAAAAAATTGCCACGAAATATCCTAAAACCGCCCAGCGTTATTTTAATGCACGTGGTGAAGATGTAGAACTGATTAAATTGGCCGGTTCAGTCGAACTGGGGCCATTAACGGGGTTGTCGGATGCGATTGTGGATATTACGCAATCGGGGCGAACTTTGGCAGAAAATCATTTGCAGATTTTAGCCGATGTTGGGCCAGTCTCGACGCATATGCTGGTCACAAATGGTGCATTTTTGAAATTTCAAGATGAAATCACGCGGATGATTACCGCATTAACGCAATTGTTAGCAGAAGGAGAGACACATGCAGATTATTAAAAATCAAACGATTGACCAAATGGCCAAACAAATCCGCCAAGAAACGGCTGCCACAGATGACGCCATTGTTGCGGCACAAGTCGCTGATATTATCAAAAATGTGCGCGAAAATGGCGATGAAGCGCTTAAGACGTATAGTGCAACATTTGATGGCGTTACGCCAGCAACATGGCGTGTTTCCGAAACTGAAATTCAAGCAGCAATGGCCAGTGTCCCGCAAAAGGTGCTGGCGGCATTGAGGACGGCTGCGGAAAATATTCGCACGTTTCATCAACAAGAAGTTGCAGTTGGTTTTGAGGATACGCCACGTGAAGGGATTGTCCGTGGGGTCAAAGTGACGCCATTGTCTGCGGTTGGGATTTATGTGCCAGGCGGGACAGCAGCCTATCCTTCATCTGTCTTGATGAATGCAATTCCAGCCAAAATCGCTGGTGTCCCTAACATTGTGATGGTGACGCCACCGCAAAAAGATGGGCTTAATCCCACTGTTTTGGCCGCAGCTAAAATTGCTGGTGTTGACCAAATTTTCCAAGTCGGTGGGGCGCAAGCCATTGCGGCTTTGGCGTATGGGACGGCAACGATCCCGGCAGTCGATAAAATCACAGGACCTGGTAATCGCTACGTGGCAATGGCCAAAAAAATGGTCTATGGGCAAGTTGCCATTGATATGATTGCTGGCCCCTCTGAAATTGGGATTCTCGCTGATGATTCTGCGCGTGCAGCAGATATTGCGGCTGACTTATTATCACAAGCCGAACATGATGTGAATGCCCGTGTGCTGTTGATGACAACTTCTGCGACGTTGGCCACCGCAGATAATGCTGCCGTGGCGCAACAGCTTGAAACTTTGCCACGCGCTGACATTGCCCGTGCGGCAATCAATGATCACGGTGTGATTTATTTGGTCAACACCATTGATGAGATGTTCACCTTGATGAATCTGGTTGGCCCAGAGCATCTTGA
>NZ_CBDKZH010000145.1:0-2786 GCF_965300815.1 Leuconostoc sp. | reverse complement strand
TGCATCAAGACAAGCGGGCAACCTTGTATTTGGCGAATTTTAAGCGTGGCCTAAGTCAAATGAAATGGACAAATCTCGTTGAAGTGACCACGCGACCGGCAAATCAATATTATGGTCAAATGCCAGCACTAATGACGGATCTTGATCAGGCCCAAGGGGCGGGGACTACTACCATTTTGTTGCTTGATGATGCCAAACAACGGCAAAATTTCCAGAGCTCGTTGACTGATTTAGAACAGCCTGTGCTGGAGACCCGCACGGTCCAGCCTCATCATGTTCAAATGATGGCTGGGGATTTGTCAGCCGGTTTTGAATGGCCTCAGTTGCACCTTACGGTGTTAACGGCTCACGAACTGTTTGCTAAGTCACGCCGGACAACACCACGTCCGCGACAAATGGCGAATGCTGAACGGTTGAAGTCATATAATGAGTTAAATGTGGGCGATTATGTTGTCCACGTTAACCATGGTATTGGCCGTTATGAAGGCTTACAGACCATGACGGTTGATGGTGGCAAGCAAGATTACCTCACGATTGCTTATCAAAAAAATGCCAAGATTTTTATTCCTGTTACCCAATTAAATTTGATTCAAAAATATATTGGGGCTTCTGATGCTGCTAAGGCACCCAAGTTAAATAAGTTGGGTGGTACCGAGTGGGCGAAGACCAAGCGCCAAGTCGCAGCTAAAATAGAAGACATTGCGGATGATCTGCTTGAGTTATATGCCCAACGGGAAGCGGAAGCTGGATATGCTTTTCCACCAGATGATACGGCGCAACTGAAGTTTGATACGGCATTTGGTTATCCAGAAACACCTGACCAGATGAGATCGATTGAAGAAATCAAAGCGGACATGCAAAAACCACGGCCAATGGATCGGCTGTTGGTTGGCGATGTTGGTTTTGGTAAAACGGAAGTGGCCTTACGGGCGATTTTCAAAGCAGCGCATGCGGGCAAGCAAGTTGCCTTTCTGGCACCAACAACAATCTTAGTCCAACAACACTATGAGACAATGTTGGCGCGCTTTAGTGCATTTCCTGAATTGAAAATTGGGGTGTTAAGCCGCTTTCAAACGCCGGCACAAAATAAAGCGGTGATTGCTAAGCTAAAGGCACATGAAATTGACATCGTGGTGGGCACGCATCGTTTGTTAAGCCAAGATGTGACGTTTGCTGATCTAGGCCTCTTAGTTATTGATGAAGAACAACGCTTTGGGGTGAAGCATAAGGAGCGGTTGAAGCAGTTGCGTCACAGTGTTGACGTCCTGACATTGACTGCAACGCCAATCCCAAGAACGTTAAATATGGCGATGGTTGGTGCGCGTGATTTATCAGTGATTGAAACGCCACCAGCTAATCGTTTCCCGATCCAAACCTATGTATTGGAAGCGGACTGGACCATTGTGCGTAATGCCATAGAAAAAGAGCTGGCACGTGATGGCCAGGTGTTTTATTTGCACAATCGGGTGGCTGACTTGGACCGTGTGGTCAGTCAAATTGAAGAATTAGTCCCATCCGCACGCGTGGCGGCGATTCACGGGCAAATGTCTGAAACGCAATTGGAAAGCGTCCTATTTGATTTTTTGAATGGGAATTATGATGTTTTGGTGACCACTACCATCATTGAAACCGGTGTGGATATTCCGAATGCCAACACACTCATTGTTGAAAATGCGGATCACATGGGCTTATCGCAACTCTATCAGTTACGTGGTCGTGTCGGTCGTTCAACCCGTTTGGCCTATGCCTACTTCACTTATCCTTTTTCACGGACACCCAGTGAAGAAGCAGAAAAGCGCCTAGCGGCGATTCGTGATTTTACGGAATTAGGTTCCGGTTTCCGGATTGCCATGCGTGATTTGAGTATTCGTGGCGCTGGTGATTTATTAGGGAAACAACAACACGGCTTTATTGATTCAGTGGGTTATGACATGTATACCCAACTGCTTAAAGAAGCTGTAGCCAAGAAACAAGGGCACCATGACGCCACACCTGCACAACAAGAAACCGATGCGGAATTGATTTTGGGTGTTTTGGCCTATTTGCCAGAAGACTACGTGGCGGATAATGCGCAAAAAATTGAATTATATACCCGTATTCGACAAGCACGTACAGATGACGACTTTGCAGATATTGAAGCGGATATGCTGGATCGTTTTGGCGATATGCCAGATGAGGTCGCGCGTTTGCTTTTGGTAGGGCAGATCAAACAGCTAGCTGATCAAGCCCAAGTGACCAATATTCGTCGACAACGCCAACAACTGGTAATGACCTTTAGCCCAGAAGCGAAAGCCCGCTTGGCTGGGGAAGCGGTATTTGCGACCCTGGTTGACGTACCGTTAAAGGTCGCAGTCCGGTCAGAGTCAGGGCAATTACAAGTCATCATGACTGTCAATGACGTCGCCGAAAGTAGCATTTGGCTCCATATCCTGAAGGATTATTTACGTGTCGTCATTGCGAAACAACAAGAAAGTCAGGGATAACGACTGTTATCCAGAAAAGAGAACATTATGCGATTAGATAAATATTTAAAAGTGTCACGACTGATTAAGCGTCGGACGGTAGCAAAAGAAATTTCAGACCAAGGCCGTATTTCAATTAATGGTAAAGTGGCCAAGTCATCATCTGATGTGTCAACTAATGACGAATTGGAAATCCGTTTTGGAAATAAAACGTTGACGGTTAAGGTCTTAAAAATCGTTGAAACAACCAAAAAAGACGAAGCCGCTGATATGTATGAAATTGTGAGTGAAACATTTGCGCAAGATTTCCGTACGGATAGCGAT
>NZ_CBDKZH010000144.1:0-2862 GCF_965300815.1 Leuconostoc sp. | reverse complement strand
CGCAAGAAAATGGTTTAACTGATTGGACAATTGCCGTTAATCCAGCCTATTTTGCGCAACTGAAAACGCGATTTGCTGATCACGGACAATTGGTAGACGCCCATACACTGACAGTGGTTGATCCATTTGGAAGTACGTTAATTATCCACGAAACCGCTGATGAAGCTTAACCACTAGTAAAAGCCTTCGATTAACGAAGGCTTTTTGTTATGCGGATGACGTTAGTTGGTCAGGTGATAGACTTTGGCTTCATAGGGCCGTAATGTTGTGCCAGCATCATCGTCATAATTACCGATAATTAGCGTTGCCGTCTCAGGGACTTGATAATCACGCGTTAAGGTGTCACTTGTAAAATTGTTAATGACCAGTAAGGTGTCATTTTCTCCAACTCGACGATAAGTATAAACTTGCTCATCAGTTGGATCTAATAATTGGTAAACACCCGTAGTGATAATTGGCAAGTCATGCCGTAAGCGGATTAACTTCTGATAATAATAGAAAATTGAATTTGGATCGTCTAAGGCTGCTGCCACGTTAATCGTTTCGTAATTATCGTTCAACTTCAACCAAGGTGTGCCAGTGGTAAAGCCCGCATTGGTGCTGTCATTCCACTGCATGGGTGTCCGAGCGTTATCCCGACCTTTTGCGTGGACGTACCTTAACATCGTGGCTTCATCGACTAAATGATCCTGATCGATTAAATACTTAAAAGCATTTTTAATTTCAACATCGTCAAAATCATCACGTTGCAAATTGTAGGCGTTCGTCATACCAATTTCTTCACCTTGGTAAATGTATGGCGTGCCCTGCATGAAATGCAGGAGCGTTGCGACCATTTTGGCAGAAACAACACGATATTCTGGCCGATCATCCCCGTAGCGGCTCACAGCCCGTGGCTGATCGTGGTTATCCCAATACAATGAATTCCATGCTTTACCCGCCAAATCGTTTTGCCATTTGGATAAATTCGCTTTTAAATCAACCAGTGAAACTTTTTTGTCATACCATTTGCCAAGCGCTGGGTTGGGGTTATTATCAAGATCCATATGTTCAAATTGGAAGACCATATTCAACTCCGAGTTATCTTGATTGGCATACTTCACGGCGTTTTCAATATCCACCCCTGATGCTTCCCCGACGGTCATCATATCTGCCCGGTTCAAAACCTTTTGGCGCATCTCTTGCAAATACTCATGGACGTGGGGACCATTGGCCACCGCTTGATTTGAATTACCATAGTCACCACCTTCAGGCACCTCGCCATCGGGTAGGCCATCAGGTTTAGAAATGAGGGAAATCACGTCCATGCGAAAACCATCGATGCCCTTATCCACCCAGAAATTCATCATATCAAAGACAGCCTGACGTACCTCAGGATTCACCCAGTTCAAATCAGGTTGGCCTTCAACGAATAAATGCAAATAATACTGTCCCGTAGCGTCATCAAATTGCCAAGCTGGTCCCGAGAAGAAGGATCCCCAATTATTTGGCTCATGTCCAGCAACGGGAGCGCGCCAAATATAAAAATCACGTTTATCATTCTCTTTTGATTGCCGACTTTCAATGAACCACGGGTGTTGGTCTGAGGTGTGATTAACCACCAAGTCCATCATAATCTTAAGCCCCTTATCATGGGCTTGTGCTAATAGGTTATCAAAGTCAGCCATCGTGCCAAATTTCGTGTTAATGGCTTCATAATCGGAAATGTCGTAACCATTATCTTTATCTGGCGATGCGTAAACGGGGTTAAGCCAAATCACATCGGCGCCTAATTTCTTGATGTAATCAAGGCGTTGTGTAATTCCCTTCAAATCACCGATCCCATCACCGTCAGTGTCCTGAAAGGACCTCGGATAAACTTGATAAACCACTGCTTTTTGCCACCATTGAATTGCTGCTGTCATGTTCATTCTCCTTTTTTAATAACGCTTTTCTTCTTTGACTATCCATATCAAACAGCCACCAATCATTAAACAAACACCGGCAACTGCTAACATATTGGCCATTGATTGCCCCACCGCTGAAAAGATGGCAAAGCTGGCCACCGAGGCTACAATTTGCGGGATACAGACAAAACAATTAAACAAACCCAAATAAACTCCATCGTGTTTACCATCCAACGCATTGGTTAGGATCGTATACGGAATTGAAATCAACGCCATCCAACCAATACCGAACAAGCTAAAACCAATCAGTGATGATAGATGCGTATGCCCATACGCGACCACCAGGAAGCCAACCCCACCAATGATTAAACTCAAGAAATAGGCCCATTGGCGCGTGCGATTGTTTAAGCGTTGAAACGCGATACCCACAATAATTGCTACTAACGAGTATATGGCTTGTAAAATCCCAAACCAATTACCAGCCGCTTGATACCCAGCTGAGGCAGGATCGGAAACATGCCAAATATTTTCGGACAATGCTCCAGTTGAATAGGTCCACATATATGGAATACCAAACCAAACAAAGAATTCAACAATCCCTAGTGTCCAAAAAACCTTTGGTGCGTGCTTTAGAATTGTTAGCAATGATTCATGCGTTTTTGTGTCTGACTGGTAGCCATGATAATCAGCTAAGGTCTTTGGATCATATTCCTTCACATTCATAATCGTGAAAATCGTTGAGAACAATAAAATTGCTGCCGCCACGTAGAATGAAATTTTAACGGAATCAGGCACAACGCCCCGTGATGCTGTATTGGCGACCCCAAATGCAGTCAAAATAAATGGAAAAACGAAAGCAATGACGCCACCTAAACTGCCCCAGATATTTTGTAAACTCCAGGCTTTATCGGTTTGGCGTGCATTGACCATGTCTGGAATCAGCATTTTAAACGGCTGCATTGATACATTGGCCGAT
>NZ_CBDKZH010000143.1:0-2866 GCF_965300815.1 Leuconostoc sp. | reverse complement strand
TATGGCTCAAGTCGTTTTATGGCACTGCTAATGGATGGCTGACTTACTTTGAATTTTTTAGCCACTTTTGTAAAACTTTTTTCATGATATAACGCATCATAATATTTTAAATCGTTAATTTGCATGTTTAAAACCCTAAATATCAATATTTTGATTATCACCATAAATTTTATTTATGACGACGTGCTTGTTTGACTATAAACGATGGCGACCTGTATAGTCAAGGCAGTTGTTAAATGATAAACAAACATTTGGAGGATTTAAACATGACAACCACAGGATATGACGTACTGCGTAATCCATTTCTGAACAAAGGGACGGCTTTTACACAAGAAGAACGTCGCACGCTTGGTCTGATTGGGACTTTGCCAAGTCAAGTACAAACAATCGATGAGCAAGCCGCACAAGCCTATCAGCAATTTCAATCAAAAGATGCGCCACTTGAAAAGCGTATTTTCTTGATGAACTTATTTAATGAAAATGTCACGCTGTTTTATCATTTGATGGACCAACATGTCGCTGAATTTATGCCAATTGTTTATGATCCAGTTGTGGCGGATGCCATTGAACAATATAATAACATTTTTACTAATCCACAAAATGCTGCCTTTTTGTCAGTTGACCGACCAGAAGACATTCAGCAATCCTTGCTAAATGCCGCAGCTGGTCGTGATATTAAGTTGGTTGTCGTGACTGATGCTGAAGGCATTCTTGGCATGGGTGATTGGGGTGTCAACGGGGTTGATATCGCGGTTGGTAAGTTGATGGTTTATACCGCAGCGGCTGGTATTGACCCAGCCAGTGTTTTGGCAATCAGTATTGATGCAGGCACCAATAATCAAACTTTGCTCGACAACCCACGTTACCTGGGTAACCGGCACCCACGGGTTGCTGGTAAGGACTATCTGGCGTTCATTGATCAATTTGTGACTGCTGAACAAGCTTTGTTCCCTGAATCATTGTTGCATTGGGAAGATTTTGGTCGGGGAAATGCCCAAGTTATCTTAGATAAATACAAAGATGAAATCGCAACCTTTAACGATGATATTCAAGGGACTGGGATGATCGTTTTAGCTGGTATCTTCGGGGCTTTGAACATTTCTAAGGGAAAACTCGTTGATCAAACCTTCGTTACCTTTGGCGCTGGGACAGCTGGCATGGGAATAGTCAATCAAATATTCACGGAATTGCAGCGTGCTGGCTTGACTGCTGACGAAGCCCGCCAACACTTCTACTTGGTCGATAAGCAAGGGTTGTTATTTGAAGATACACCAGACTTAACGGCCGCCCAAAAACCATTCACCCGTTCACGTGCCGAATTTAACAATGCTGATACGTTGACAAACTTGGCGGATGTTGTGAAAATGTTTCATCCAACAGTTTTGATTGGGACGTCAACACAACCGGGAACCTTTACCGAAGAGATTGTGAAGGAAATGGCCGCACATACACCACGTCCAATTATTTTCCCCTTGTCAAATCCAACCAAACTGGCCGAAGCAACTGCTGAAGATATCATTCAATGGACCGATGGTCAGGCTTTGATTGCAACGGGTATTCCGGCTGCTGATGTGACTTATAAAGGGGTGACTTACAAAATCGGACAAGGGAATAATGCTTTGATTTATCCTGGTTTAGGCTTTGGGTTGATTGCATCAACGGCAAAATTGTTAACGCAGGAAACTATTTCGGCGGCGATTCATGCGCTTGGTGGCTTAGTTGATGCGCAAGAAGCAGGGGCTGCAGTATTGCCACCGGTTTCTCATTTGACGGCGTTTTCACAAAAAATTGCTGAAGTGACCGCTCAAAGTGTCTTGGATCAAGGTTTGAATCGTGAGCCAATTGCTGACGCAAAACAGGCTGTTAAAGATGCGAAGTGGTCGGCAGAATATTAAGCGGGATAGATAATAAAATTATGATGCAAAAAATACGGGCAACACAGGTTAGTGGCGTGAATTTACCGCTTTACCTCACCATGATGGTCATTTTAGCGTTGACCATTGCGCTGCATAAGTTGCCGCTTAATATGTTGGGCTTAACGTTGATGTTAGTCTTGCTGGGTCACTTTTTCTACTATATTGGTAATCGCTTACCGATCGTTAAATCTTACTTGGGTGGTGGGTCGGTCTTTACCATTTTTGCAGCCGCAGCGTTAGCGGCATTGGGTTGGATACCAGCTAATGTGGTAATGGCAACCAAAACTTTTATGAATGCGAACGGCTTACTGGATTTTTATATTGCCGCGTTAATTGTCGGCTCAATCCTAGGTATGAATCGTAATTTGTTATTAAAGGCAGCTGTGCGGTTTATTCCAGTATCGCTAGCAGCAATGGTACTTGGTTTCTTTGCTGTTGGTATCGTCGGCTGGCTGCTTGGCGTTGGTTTTGGTCATGCGGTAATGTTTGTGTCGATGCCGATGATGGCTGGTGGTATTGGTGCTGGTGCCGATCCACAATCACAAATTTTTGCGCAAGGACAAGGGACGAATGCTGGGGTCATGTTTTCTGAATTAATTCCAGCAGTGACGTTAGGCAATGTCATGGCAGTCATTGGGGCAGCCTTGATTGCCAAAGTCGGTGCCAATACCAAATATGATGGGCATGGCGTGCTAATTCCGATTACAGCAGCTGAAAAATCACAGCCTGTGACCAATCTTGATGCAACACGCATCGGTGTGGGGATGATGCTTGCCTTTTCATTTTTCTTGGTCGGCACAATCTTGAATGATTTCGTACCAAAAGTGCATACCTACGCGTTTGTTATTATTTTAGTGATTATTTTTTAAGCCTTTAATTGGGTACCCAAGCCATTAGAAGATTCAGTTGTGTTGTTTAATCAAGTGATCATGGGGAATTTAACGAATGAC
>NZ_CBDKZH010000142.1:0-2879 GCF_965300815.1 Leuconostoc sp. | reverse complement strand
ACTAGTGAGATGCTCTACCAACTGAGCTAAGTCGGCAACGCCAAGTACTCAAGTATACCTAAGTTATACTAGATACCCCAGAGAACAAATTGTTCTCTTAGTACGGGTGACAGGAATCGAACCTGCACGCCTTGCGGCACTGGAACCTAAATCCAGCGCGTCTGCCAGTTCCGCCACACCCGCATTTAGTTGCTTAGACAACTATATTAGTTTACTTTAAATTCCAACATTCGTCAAGACTTTATTTCACTTTTTTCCTTCAACTGATAGGCCCGTGTCATAAGATCAAGTAAAATCCCATTTTCCACTAAAACCTGCCACATGCCGGGTGTATATTTTTCCCCGCGAATGATCGCTGACAACACCGCACGCACTAAATCATAGTCTTCTGACGTAGCGGCAATCTCTGCCACAACGGCTTCTGGCACCCCTTCATGAAAACCATGTTGTCGTAAGGTGCGGTCAAAATTACGATCAAACTCAGCTGACTTAAAGTAACTTTGCGCGAGTGCCAAAATATCAACTGAATAGGCTGGATATGGGCCAGCTGGCCAGGGAATTGGTTTGCCTTTAGCTGATGCCAATACGGCAATATTTTTTTCAAAGTTAAATGCTTGCATAACTAAACCCCCTACTAGATTAAACTCAGTATCTAGTATAGCACATTACTTACTTTTTGTCAGTATAAACAATTCAGCAGCAAACTGTACCACCACGCGTAGGATAGCATAAACTGGCACAATCAAAATCATCCCAACAATGCCCCACAAGTTACCTGCAACCATCAATAAAATCATAATTGTTAACGGATAAATCGCCAAACTTTTACCAATCACATTTGGATAAATGAAGTTCCCATCCAATTGTTGCACAATCGTCATGACAATCAACACCAGTACCACTTGTTTCCAAGATTGCGTGCTTGCAATAATGAGGGCTGGCACCACACCAATCCATGGCCCAAGGTAAGGCACAATATTTGTAATACCGGCAATAATCCCAAGCAACCAAGCATACGGTTGTCCAATTAAGAGATACCCAATGGCCATTGACGCACCAACGAAGCCCATTTCAATTGCTTGTCCGGAAATATATTTTTCAATCGTTGTATCCATCTTTGTGGTGAGCTCTGATATTGTTTCCGCATGTCGTGCAGGAAATAGCTTTTGAATGGCGGGTACCAAGCGATTCCCATCACTTAACATATAAAATAAAATGACTGGAATTGTGACCAAGTTAATGGTCACCGTTGTGACTGTTGAAGCAACAGTGCCGAGTGTTCCAGCAGTTACCGTCAAAAACGAGCCTGCATATTTGCCCACTGCTGTTTTAACTTGTTCCACATCAACCGACAAATGAAGCGCATCAAACCATTCACTCTTGACGACTTCTGTCGCGATGCGTTGCGCATCATTCACAAAGCTTGGCAAAGCATTTACTAAATTCGTAATTTCTTGAATTAACGTTGGCACCAACACAACGAGTGCCCCGACAATCATGGTTAAAAACCCCAAAAATGTGATTACAACCGCTACTTGATGTGGTATCACTTTACCACGGATTTTAATTTTTTGAATCAGTGAGACCAGTGGCTTTAAAATATAATACAGAAAACCAGCGACCACCAAAGGCGCAAAGACCGTCGAAATGAAAACCTGAATCGGGCGCATCAAAAAGTCAAAGCCAGAGACGATATACACCAGCAGTGACAACGCTAATAATTCAATTGTCCAAAAAAAGAGTTGTTTTAACTTAGGATTTGGAAACATGTGTGTTATTCCTCCAACGCATTCAGTAATTTGTGTTGTACTGTGGGCAGTGATAGGTGCTGCCACTGATCAGGCGTCAAGTATTGCCGATTATCAGTTAATGGCAAGTCTCGTTTCACAAGCCAAATTTCCCACCGGCGATGTGTAAAGACGTGCACAATGGGTTTAATATGTAGCTGTTCACCGACAATTTGCTCAATATTTTGAATTTCTTCCAACGGGAAAGTCCAAAAACCCGATAACAAACCGGTATCTGGCCGTTTTTCAAAAAGCAAACGACCATCTTTTTCTGAAACAGTTGCAATATACAGTTGCTTAACTGGCTTCTGCTTTTTTGTTTTAACCGGATAAGCCATTTCCACACCATCGCGATAAGCTGCGTTAAAGGCCCGCACCGGTGAATCCGCGCTGTTAGGATTTTTAGCTGTCATATAACTTGAGCCCAGGTCCATGATAGCTTGGTTAAAGTCGCCTGGTCGATCAGGATCAACGATTGGCAAGATGGCATCGTAAAAAATCTTGCGCGATTTTGGTTGTGCAATATCGGCGTCAATTTTTAGTAAACGACTAAACGCGCGATAAGCATTCCCATCTACAGCCGGCACGACTTCGCCAAAGCTAATCGAAGCAATAGCTGCTGACGTATAAGGACCAACACCTGGCAAGGCTTGCAGATCATCAGCACTTTCCGGCCAATGCCCATGTAAATCATCCACAACAAAACGCGCCGCTTTTTGTAAATTCCGCGCCCGTGAATAATAGCCTAGACCTTCCCAAAGCTTTAACACTTGTGCTTCTGGCGCACGTGCTAAATCCTGAACGGTTGGTAAAGCCTGCATAAACCGTTCATAATATGGCAGCACAGTATCCACTTGGGTTTGTTGCAACATGATTTCTGATACCATAACCCGATAAGGGTCATGATCAACACGCCAAGGTAATGTCGCACGTCCCTCACGGTCATACCAATCCAGTAATGTGCGCCGAAAATTTTCAATTGTTTCTTCTGACCAAAATTCCATAATACTATTGTACCCTAAGTTAGCCTGAATTTAGCACGGGTTATTCGCAAAGCCTTGTTTTTTCGGGATATATAACGTATAATAATAT
>NZ_CBDKZH010000141.1:0-2920 GCF_965300815.1 Leuconostoc sp. | reverse complement strand
TACTTTTTTATCTATGTATATATTATATACACGGATAAGACGAATTGCAAACAAAAAAAGCAAAATTTCTTTTGCTTTTCTGTCATTATTATTGCATTTAAATCATGTCAATCAAAAGTTGCTTGATTTCAGCCAAGCTTGGTTGGCGTGGGTTACCAGGCGTGCACTGATCGTTGTAGACAAGGTCTGTCAATTGATCAACACTCTTCATCAAAGTAGCTTCAGTAACGCCGTTTTCTGACAATGTCAAGTCAACGTCAATTGACTTAGCCAAATCCTTCACTGCGGCAATCAATGATTCTACCAATTCAGCATCTGTGTTACCCTTCAAGCCAAGGTAGCGGGCAATATCAGCGTAATCCTTTTGTGCTGTGTATGTTTCATAGCGAGGATATGGTGTGCGCTTCACGTTACCTGTCACAGCATTGAACTTAATCACGTGTGGCATAGCAATCGCGATTGACAAACCGTGAGCCAAACCGAATTCACCACCGATCTTGTGTGCAAGTGAGTGGTTGATACCAAGGAAGGCGTTGGCAAATGACATACCAGCAAGTGTTGAAGCATAGTGCATCTTCGTACGTGCGTTTTGACCTTCCTTTGTTGGGTTCTTTGGATCGTAGTTGTATGATGTTGTCAAGTTTTCAAAAATCAACTTGATAGCTTCCAAAGCCCATGGACGTGTGAATTCTGACGCCATTACTGAAACATATGATTCAAAGGCGTGTGACAAAGCATCCAATCCTGAGAAGGCAACTGTACGCTTTGGCACAGTCATGACGAATTCTGGGTCGACAATAGCGACTTCTGGTGTCAATTCGTAATCGGCCAATGGATACTTCACGTGTGTTTCATCGTCTGTAATAACGGCGAATGGTGTCACTTCAGAACCAGTACCTGATGTTGTTGGAATGGCAACCATTTGTGTCAAACGTGCGTGGTAGAACTTCACGATACGCTTACGGATGTCCATGAACTTTTGTTGCAATTCCATGAACAATTCCTTGATACCTTCTTCGTCTGACAAAATACCTTCGTGACGTGTTGAGTATTCGTACAAGAAGCGACCAATCTTACCGGCATCAAGTGCTGAACCACCACCAAGCAAGATGACAGCATCAGGCTTGAAGTCAGCCATTTGACGTGCAATTTCAACCGCTTGTGACAATGTTGGGTCTGGTTGTACTGAGCCATAGATTGATGTTTCAACTTGTTCTTGACGCAATTCTAATTGGCTCAAAACCTTACCAACGAAGCCGAATTGTACCATACCTGGATCGGCCACGATGAAGGCACGCTTAACTGATGGCAAATCTTGCAAATAAGTGATGGCGTTAGCTTCGTAGTAAACTTCCTTTGGCAAACGAATCCACTGTGGACGGTTACGACGACGCGCCACTGTTTTAATATTAAGCAAATCGTATGTTGACAAGTTGTGAGACAATGAATTCTTCCCCCATGATCCGGTACCAAGCGTCAATGATGGGCGCATAGCATCTGTATAGATATCACCGACACCACCGATTGAATCTGGTTGGTTAACCAAGATACGTGATGCACCGATAGCATCAGCATATTCCTTAATAAATGGATCATCTTGTGATCCGATTTGAATAGCCGCGTTGTGTCCGGCACCTTGATAGTCTAAGAGTGCTTGCACAGTGTCGATAGCTTCTTCACGTGTATCGACCTTATAAAGTGACAACAATGGTGAGAGCTTTTCTGATGACAAGGCTTCACCGATGTTCTTGCGGTCTAATTCAAACAACAAGACATCCTTACCTTCAGGAATCTTAACACCAGCTTGTTCAGCAATCCAACGACCTGACATACCAGCAACTGGACCAGCAACACCAAAGCCTTCTGCATTTGGCTTGAAGACGAAGTCAGCGATCTTCTTGTAGTCCTTCTTAGGTACCAAGTAAGCACCTTGTTCTTGCAACTTTTGCAAAATTTCATCATAAACAGGGGCTTGGATAACCGCTGAGTTTTCAGTGGCACAGATCATACCGTTGTCAAAACGCTTTGACAACAACAAGTCAGATACCGCACGGTCTGTATCAACAGTTGCATCGATATAAACCGCACCGTTACCGGCACCAACACCCATTGAAGGGTTACCTGACTTCAAGGCTGCGTTAACCATTGATGGGCCACCAGTAGCCAAGATTGAGGCAATACCAGGGTTTTGGATCAAGGCTGTTGTCGCATAAATTGATGGTGTTTCAATCCATTGGATGAAGTTCTTAGGTGCGCCAGCCTTCACCGCTGCTTCATAAACAATCTTAGCAGCGTGTGCTGAAGCCTTTTGTGCTTGTGGGTGGAAAGCAAAGATAATCGTGTTACGCGTCTTTGCTGTCAACATTGCCTTGAAAATTGTTGTTGACGTTGGGTTAGTTGTTGGCACGATACCAGCCAATACCCCAAGTGGTGCAGCGACTTCAACCTTTCCTTGGATTTTATCTTCGCTAATCACACCAACTGTCTTATCAAACTTGATGGCGTTATAAACAGATTCTGAAGCAAAACGGTTCTTTGTATCCTTATCTTCAACAACCCCACGACCAGTTTCGTCGTGTGCTTCGTGCGCCAATAGCAATGAGTTTTCTGATCCGGCCAATGCCATTGCTGCAACAATCTTATCAACTTGTTCTTGTGTATATGTTGAGAATTCAGCCAAAGCCTTTTGAGACTTTTCAACCAATTCTGCTGTCATTTTTTCAGCTTGTGCTTGTAATTCCGCCTTTTCTTCTGGCGTCAAAGCCTTCTTTGCAGGCTTCTTTTCATTTGCGTCTACCATAATGACTACTCCTTTTATCGTTTGCTCATTTATTAACAATCTAAGTATATAACAGCCTGGTTTAATATGCAAGTTTTTTAGAAATATTTTTTAAAACGTTGAATAATCAACGTTTTAAAA
>NZ_CBDKZH010000140.1:0-2926 GCF_965300815.1 Leuconostoc sp. | reverse complement strand
ACACAGGAGTAATAAATGGAGCGCTAGCTTTTATGAGCCGTCCAGATCAACTTAATCTTAACCCTTCCTTACAAGGCGTAGTATCGAGTTCCCTTGTAATTGGTGCTTGTATTGGAGCATTAGGATGTGGGAAGGTAGCCGATCAAGTAGGGAGGAAAAAAACGCTACGCTTGATTGCAATTATTTTTACCATATCAACCTTTCTTTGTGCATTAGCTATTAATTTCTGGTTCATGACTATTTTTAGATTTATTTTAGGGATTGCCGTGGGAGCGGCATCGAGTCTTTCACCAATGTATCTAGCTGAAATATCGCCAGATAATTTACGCAGTGCGAATGTTAATAAGAATGCTATTTTTATTGTTCTTGGTCAACTAAGTGCCTTTGTTGTCAATGCTATCTTAGGAAACATCTGGGGTGACTGGGGCCCTATATGGCGTATTATGGTCTTATCTGCGGCAATTCCATCGGTGATTTTATGGATTAATTCATTTCGAATCAGTGGAAGTCCACAGTGGCTTTTGTTCAAAAGACGAGTTAATAAAGCTAGACAATTATTTCGTCGGTTAGGGTTCAGCAATACTAAACAGCTCGTAATAAGTGGAACTGAAACGATTGATGAATCTGATGACCAAGAGTTTAGCTGGTCGCTTGCTTTGAAAAATAAAAAATTACTTTATTTATTAATTACCGGAATAGTTATTGCGTTGATTCAACAAATTTCTGGTGTAAATACTGTCATGTATTATGGCACGATTTTACTTGAAAATGTGGGAATGAGGGCCGGAGGCTCACTCTACGCAAATATTTTAATAGGTGTGGTGTCAGTTATTGCTAGTATCTTTGGTACGCGTACGATTGAAAAAGCTAATCATCATAAAATGCTAGTTATTGGTTTGATTGGCAATGTCGTTTTTTTAGCACTATTAGGTTTGGTTATGAAAACAACGATGTTTTCGCAGACCATAACAAATGTATTGGTACTGATTGCTTTGACTTTATTCTTGGCCAATCATCAAGGTATTGTTAGCCCAGTCACATGGTTATTATTAGCAGAAATGTTTCCGGGGAAAGTTAAAGCACAATTTATGTCAGTCGCAACAGCGACAACGTGGATTACTAACTTTATTATTAGTTTAATTTATCCGCAGCTTATTGCATTGTTAGGAACAGCTATTGTTTTCTTCGTCTTTGCACTAACCAACGGTTTTAGTATCTTGTTATCCGTTATATTTGTTAATGGTCGTAAAATGAAAAAAGCATATGAAAATGCTGAAGTATAAAAATAAAAGGGGTATTAATTCACATGGCAAACTTTTATGTTAACACAACAGAGGTTGTGCACAAACTTCCTAATAATGATCGACCAAAATTTTACATGTTTGGTGTTCCAAGCTACACGAACATGGGGGATCAAGCAGTTTCGTTAGCAGAACGAAAATATATTGAAAACGAATTCCCCGAATATCAATATATTGAAATTATTGAGGAAGACGATGACTATGCTATTCCCATTGTCCAAGAGAATTTACAGCCCTCTGATATTATTGCGTTTACTGGCGGGGGAAATATGGGCAATTTGTACCATAATCATGAGGAGGCACGGCGTAAGGTTTTTTCAACTTTTGTGAACAATCTGACAATTTCATTTCCTCAATCAATACATTTTGAAGACAATGAAGATGGTGAGATTGAAAAACAAAAGAGTCAAGAGGCTTACCGGAAAAATCCTAATCTCGTGTTAGTGGCACGTGATGCTCAAAGTTTTCATCGTATGCAATCAACGTTTGATAACCCAGTCATTTTTACACCTGACATGGTTTTATATATGAAACCTGTCAACTGGAATTTCAATCGAAATGGGGCTTTATTCGTTCTACGGCATGATTCAGAAAAAGTTGTTAAAAAAAGTACGATTGACAATATAAAAGATATTTTAGGGAATGAACGCCCTGTAAAAAGAGTTGATACCGTTCTAGACGAACCACAAAAGATAACACCTGTTACTCGGGAGGCATTATTTGATTCAGAACTAGAACTATTCTCGCACCAGGAAATAATTATTACAGATCGCTGGCATGCAATGGTATTTTCCGTTCTAACAGGAACACCTTGCTTGTTATTTGGAAATAGTTATGGAAAAGGAAAGCATGCCTATATTGATTGGTTAGAGCACGTCGATTGGATCAATTACACGGACGAAACTGACGTAGAGCGTATAGAAGAACTGTTACAACAGCTAATTTCGCAAAAGCGGCACGATTACGACGTAAAAAATGATTTTCGTCAATTACGTGATTTAATTAAAAATAATATGCACAATAAGAACTAATAATTATTGATTATCAAAAATTGAATATCAAAATTATTGGTAATAAAAAGAATAGAAAATGTATGGGCTATAATGGATGATCTTATACTAAAAAATGGACTATTTTTAGTATAAGAGCAGTTGGAATTGATTTGAGATTTTTGACCCAGCCCGTAACCGTTTGTACAGCCAAATGGTATTCATTGGCCAGCGAATTAACATAACGACCCTCGTTGTACAAGGCAACAATTGGTGATTTAAATTCAGTTGAGTATCTCTTAGCTTTCATAATAAAAAAACCTATACTTGATTATCTCGGATTATGTCCTAGAAATAAAGCAATCCGGATCTTCAGTATACGAGCAAAATTTTTTTATAGGTTAACCAAAATCAATTTGATCTAACATCGTTTCGCGACTAGCTTGGTCTAACCCAAGGTAAGTCAGGGTCATGGCTTCACTAGAATGATTCAATAAGTGCATGACTAAACCAATATTGTAATTCGACTGCGTGTATACGCGATAGGCACATGTTTTACGCATGGTATGCGTGCCTAGATAGTTAATGCTTAGTAGATCGCCAACACGCGCCATCACTTTATAAAACTGTTTCTCG
>NZ_CBDKZH010000139.1:0-2928 GCF_965300815.1 Leuconostoc sp. | reverse complement strand
GCCTATCTGACTACACCACCACCGTCGCTAGTAATTGCCGTTTAATGTCTTGTGCCACATCTTTATTAGCGCGCAAGTAAATGATGTCGCCAGCACGCAAAACCAAGTCGCCCTTAGGAATAAGCAAATTATCTGACCGTTTGACCAATGTGATTAAACTGTTGGGCACTAAATTCAAGTCGCGTATTTGCTGGTCTTCCATGATGCTGCCGGCTAAAACAGGAATTTCAAGCGTGGTCATCTCAGACGAATCGTTGTTTTGCTGGTTTTGCTGTAATAATCTAGCCAACAATGATTCGTAAATTGGCGCACCGTTGAGTAAATCAACGACTAAATAAGCCACCAAACTGACAAAGGCCAATGGCAAAATATGTGTGACGCTCCCAACCATTTCAAAAACAAGAATGATCGCAGTGAACGGTGCTTTACCAATACAAGCAAAATACCCCGCCATACCAATCACTACAAAATTCAAAATATACGTCGTCGGCATCCAGTTCAAGGTCACGAACACATTGCCAATGAGGGTGCCACTCAAAGCCCCTAACGTGAGAATGGGTAAAAAGATCCCACCAGGCAGACCAGAACCATAACTCACCATTGAAAAAACAAACCGCACAGCCAATAGGCCTAGCAGTAGCTTAATGCTAGTTGGGGTATTATTGAGCGATAAAATCAAACCGTTCCCACCACCTAAAATGTGCGGCCAAAGTAGGCCGACTGGCAGTACTAAGATAAATGGGATCACCCCATAAAAATACTTGGGTAGCGGTAATTTGTCATACAGGGACAAGCTAGCCAGCAGGACACGTTGATATAAATAACCAAACAGCCCTAACATCAGCCCAAATACCAAGAGCAAACCGTACAACTTCACCGGAAAAACGGTTAAATTCCCCACAGCTAAGACTGGTGTTTGCCCAAACATGACTGTCGAGACAAAGTCCGATACAGTCGCCCCTGTGACAGCCCCCACCCAAACAAACGGTGAAATGCTATGATAGATTTCTTCAAGGACGAACATCGCACCAGCTAGCGGGGCGTTAAAGGCCGCGGATAAGCCAGCAGCGGCGCCACTGGCGATTAAACTTTTAGCTTTGTTATGACTTAAATGTCGGTATTTTGCTACGCCTTGACCAATTGCAGCACCAAGTTGGATTGATGGCCCCTCGCGGCCAAGCATCAGGCCACTACCAATGGCTAAAATCCCAGCAGTAAATTTGCGCCAAAGCGTTGCCCACCAATTATCCGTTATTTCTCCGGTTAATACCCCTTCTACTTGCGGTATCCCTGATCCTGATATATGCGGATTTTTCTTGAGTAACCAAGCAACTACGATGAGACAGCCAGCATTTAACAAAATAATCAGGCCCAATGAGAACAATTCACCCCGCCCGACAGCAAGGTATAAAGTCTGAAAGTACGCTAAAACTTTTTCAATTGACAGCCGAAAGAGACTCACCACGATACCGGTTAGAAAACCAATCAAGACACCATAGCCCACAATGGCTAGTTTTGACGTATTTAACTGTAACTTCTGATTTAACATAGCCTTAGTTTACAACAGAATTTGGGGTGAGTTCAAATTCTGCTATCATGCGCTATCGTCTGTCTAAAAAAGGAAACCTTAACGGTTCCCTTTCACATGTCAGCAGGTTTATCTCAGATAACACTGCTGTTATTCACTTGTTTTAGCGGTTTGCTCGAATACCGAACACAGCTGACACAATCAATACTAGGACAACTGCCCCAATAATTGAAGGAATCAAAGCCATGCCAGCTAGACTTGGTCCCCAGTGGCCAAGAACGCCTTGTCCAATAGCTGAACCAATCAAGCCAGCAAGGATATTACTAATCCAACCCATGGATGCCCCACGGTTCGTAATAGCACCTGCAATTGCACCAATAATGGCACCAACAATTAATGACCAAATCATATGAGATTCCTCCGTCCTTTGCGCTATATTCTTGTTACTTGTTGGTTATATTATATCACTCTCGCAGTAATTTCACAAATCAACCCAACACAAAACGCCTTATCATAGGCTTTGATAGCGTTTACCAATTATCGCAATTCACAATTAAGATGACAGTTGCGGCACCTCGGGTTTCACTATCAGCAAATCACTAGACTTTTTTCGTAAAACACTTTATGATACTTATAAATAGTAAGCAAAATAAATCAACAGTCAGGATAGCGCCAATGCAGCCAATTACTTACCACATGACACACCTCACGCTCGTCGCCAATGATGAAGCCCAAATGCGGCATTTTTATCGCGATATTCTTGGTTTCGTCGAGACAAAAATCGACGCACAAACCTATAGTTATGCGTTAACAACCACCCAACCACCAATCCTCACGTTGGTATTTAACGGGACAGCACCGAGTGCACCACGGCAAGGGTTATACCATTTCGCCCTACTCTTCCCAGATACTGCTAGTCTAGCGAGTTTAGTGGCACATCTTTTGACAATTAACTATCCGCTAGGTGGCAGAGACCATGATGTTAGTGAAGCTTTTTATTTAAACGATCCCAATGGCAACGGGATTGAACTCTATCATGATCGGCCGCGCGAACAATGGCAATGGGATCAAAATTTTGTCCAAATGGGCACTAAAGCCGTTGACGTTGCCACATTACTACAGGCACGGAAAAGTAACTGGGTAGGTTTTCCATCACAGACCACGATTGGCCATTTACATTTTGTGGGCCATAACGTAGCAGCTGGGGATGCTTTCTTCATTGATGGCTTGGGGATGGCCTTGACGACCACCTTTGCTAATAGCGCTAACTTTTATTCGCATAATCGCTACCACCATCACCATGCTTATAATACGTGGTTAGGCGCCCAAGTAGCGCAACGCCAGCCGCAAGAAAATGGTTTAACTGATTGGACAATTGCCGTTAATCCAGCCTATTTTGC
>NZ_CBDKZH010000138.1:0-2953 GCF_965300815.1 Leuconostoc sp. | reverse complement strand
GTTTTGTAATGTATATCCGTTTTATCAAGAAGCCTGTTAGGCTTTTTATTTTGAAAAAATACACATAAAAACCGCTAAACAAACGTTTAGCGGTTTTTATGTGCGTATTTTATTGATCAAATTTTGACGTTGTGTCTCTTCACACCAACAAATGACAATTATTCTTCGTAAATATCGTTCGTATCACCACGATTGTTGACGATTTTAGCTTCCATGTATGGGACAGTCACATGACCATGGTTGGGGTCATTGTAAGACTTGGTTCCATCACCAATCCCTGATACAGTGATGAGATCGTCTTCTAAAATACTTGCGTTTTTAAGTAAGTGGCGATCGATTTCAACGATCATCACGTGATCCTCATTATTATCAACGGCAATTGGCACTTCAATTTCATCATCTTCGACATTGATCACTTGCAAAACGCGACCAGTGAATTTTAACTTCTTGTCATCGAATTGCTCAGGATTACGCGCAACTTGGTTGTAAGTGATCTTTGATTGGTACGCTTTAGGATCTTGGTCGTGTGCATCACGTTTTGATTGTGCAATCATTGTTACGACTAACGCACTCAAGAAGGCGAGTGCGACGACAAAAGCAATCATAACCGTGCGTAAACGGATCGACCCTTGACGCTTGCGAATTTTATCAATGACGTAAATTACCAACAAAACGATAAATGCGATTGCCGCAATTAGAGATAGTATGGAAAAAATTTCTGTCATCTCATGACTCCCTAAAGCCTTTTTATGTGGATGCTCAGCACATGTTGCGCTTATTTGAGCGACTGCATGGTCCAATATGTACGCCCACTTGGGCATGACGCAAACGTCGGGTTATTGTGTTTGCTTTGTTTGGTAGGCTGTTGGCTGTGTTTCAGCAGCATCCATAATGGCTGCCCCGATAATCCCAGCAAAAAAGACAAAAACGACAAAGAAAGCAATAATAAGTGTCCGTAGATTAATTGCACTTGGTCGTTTGTTGATTTTATCAACGAAAAAAACAACTAATAACAACATAAAGATTAATGTTGCTATCAGCCAAAGAATGCATAAAATTTCAGCCATTTTTTCTCCCCCAAAAACCTTTTACTGTGATTGTTTAGCACATGATGTGTTGATCTACCGCATGATGTTGCAAATTTACAACGGACAAAGTGATTTTTTCCATAAAATATATTAAATGAGTTTTAGGTGTCAGTCAACCGAATTGTATCATATTTATCGGTTTTATCAAGCGAATTGCTAAACGTTTGCATGTTGGAAGTTGGGACATCTGGGGCTAGGGGTTCTTTTGTGACGTGATTTTTGATACACTTAATAAGCATTTATCAAAAATCAACGGCTTCCCGTTGGACTGGTTCGAAAACTTCCCAGTGATAAAAAACCAAGAACCCTTGAAAGGTAGGAGAGATAATGCAAAAACATCAAGTGATTATCGATGCTGATCCTGGCATTGATGATAGCCTCGCGTTACTGGTGGCGTTGCAGTCGCCAATGATTGAAGTCATTGGGATTTCAATTGTCGCTGGTAACGTCCCAACTGAGATTGGCATCGCCAATGCGCTAAAAGTCTTGCGTGAAGTCGATCGGTTAGATATCCCAGTCTTTGCTGGGGCCACGACCCCTTGGACCCATGAATATGTGAGTGCCCAAGATACTCACGGAATTGATGGCATGGGCGACAGCCAAATGCCACCAGTTACTGACGTGAGCGCTTCACCATTAGATGCGCAAGCAGGGTATGAAGCTTTGTTACAAGCACACGATGACGTTTGGTTTATGGCGTTAGGGCCATTAACCAACGTCGCGCAGTCGCTGAAAACGCAACCAGAACTTTGGTCCCATGTTTCACGTTTGATTGTGATGGGTGGGGCCTATCAAACCAATGGGAATACCTCCCCAGTTGCTGAATACAATTTTTGGGTGGATCCCGATGCGGCCGATTATGTTTTCCAAAATAGTCCGCTGATGATTGAATTGGTGCCGCTAGACGTGACCCGTAAAATTGTGATGACGCCCAATATTTTGCAAATGATGCATTATTTGGATGCTGATAAATCAGCCTTTGTTGAACAAATTTTGCCATTTTACTTTGATTTTCATTGGGCGCAAGAACATGTTTTGGGGGCGGTGATTAACGATCCGTTGGTCATTGTTTACGCCTTACACCCTGAACTGGCAACAGCCATCGAAAAATATGTGACGGTGGTAACCTCAGGCGTCGCCTTGGGGCAAAGTATTGTGGACGGGGCCGACTTTTGGCAGCGACCAGCAAATGCGAAAATTTTACAACAAATTGACGCTAAACAGGCAATGGCCTATATTGTGGGTGGCTTATTAACACGCGATGTGACAACAATTGAAAAAGAGCTTGATAACATCGCCACAGATTTGGAGCGATTATCATGACAAAACAGTTTTCAGCACAAAAAATTGCCCTCATTGCGCTTTTTATTGTGATTAACATTGTGGGTGGCCATTTGGCCCTTTATACACGGCTACCAGTTTATTTAGATACAATTGGGACCTTGTTAGGCAGTGCGTTCTTTGGACCAATTGGTGGTGTGATTACAGGTGTCTTAACAGCCCTGATTAACGGCGCAACTGGCGACTTATTCTCGATTTATTACATGCCGAGTCAAATTACCGTGGCCTTAATGGCTGGTCTGGTCTATAAAAAGTTCAAGCCAACCGATATCAAAAATATTTGGTGGTTGGCTTTGGTTATTTCGTTGCCAGCAACGATTGTCAGCACGATAATTACCGTCATGCTCTTTCATGGCATTACGTCATCAGGGTCAAGTATGATTGTCCAAGTGCTGCATGGCATGGGCATTAATGAAGTCGTCGCAGTCTTTTTGGTTCAAGTGGGGACAGATTACCTTGATCGCTTGATCGGTGTTTATGTGGTAGCGATTGTTTATCCAGTCATTCATCGCTATATTAAATAA
>NZ_CBDKZH010000137.1:0-3004 GCF_965300815.1 Leuconostoc sp. | reverse complement strand
GTCATAAAGAGTGTTTCGTTAATAGCCGTTAGCCAACCAGTATCACCAGTCCAGCCTTGATAAACCACATTTGGAAATGTCTGTGCGAACCATGTCTGCATGATTATTGCCCTCCTTTAAGGATTTCGACTTCAACGTGATGATCAGCTAAGGTTGAAATCGATGCTTTAAGTTGTTCAGGGGTCCCTGATAGAATGACGAGTAGTGAGCCCACCGGTGTATCTTGTAAGACTTCGATGTTACCGTACAAAATATTGGCCGTCACATTGAAATCACGGAAAAGCCCAGCTATAAGTGGTTCATCGGTTGTCTCGCCGACATAAGACAAGCGGACAAAGATTTCGTTGGGTTGTAAGTTTTGCACCATTGGTTGGGCTGTAACTGTCTCAATCGCCTTATCGATGTTTGTCGCCGTTTCAATGAATTCTTTTGTTAATTGTTCCTTTGGTTGGGCAAAGATATCTAACAGTGAGCCACGTTCAATGATTTCACCATTTTGCATGACCGCGACTTTATTGGCGATTTCTTTGACGGCCTGCATTTCGTGGGTGATGAGCACAATTGTCAAACCAAATTCTTGGTTGAGCTTTTTGAGCAAGGCCAAAATTTGATTCGTTGTCTTGGGATCCAGTGCCGAAGTGGCTTCATCGGAAATTAAAATTTCAGGATCATTGGCCAAAGCGCGGGCGATGGCCACACGTTGCTTTTGACCACCAGACAATTGTGATGGATATTGTTGTGCGCGATCAGATAAGTCAACCAATTCAAGGAGCTCAGCCACTTTTTTAGCTTTTTCTTTTTCAGATAGTGGGCTGTGTTGGAGGGCAAACGCCACGTTTTCTGTTACCGTGCGTTCGTTTAGCAAGTTGAAATGTTGGAAAATCATGCCGATTTTGCGTCGGCGATCACGGAGCTTTTGGCTAGAAATACGGGTAATTTTACCGGTCTTATCATCACTTTGAAAGAAAACTTCGCCGTTGACGACCACAGAACCACTGGTTGGTTCTTGTAGGAGGTTAATGACACGTACTAATGTTGATTTACCAGCACCTGAATAACCAACAATGCCGTAAACATCCCCCCGTTCAACATGGACAGAGACGTTGTTTACCGCAGTAATCGTCCGTTTTTTTTGATGGAAAGCGACAGTAATATTGTCTAATGCAATAATGGGTTGACTCATTCATTTACTCCTTTAGTTGAGATGCTTGATAACTCTTAATTAAAGCTTTGACGGCATCAATATGTTGGTCATAATCAACCAAACGAATATGCTCGTTTGGTGCATGGTCGAGGTTATTGGCATAACCAACGCCAAGGCTGGCAATTGGGGCCTGCAAAGCCGCATAAATCGTTGCCATTGGACCCGTGCCAGGTGATGTCGGCATGACCACGGGTGCGACTTGATAATAAGCTTTGGCCACAGAGATGACCCGTTGAATTTCTGGGTCAGACATATCGCTGCGATAACCAGCTAGCCCCAGTGTTTTGGTAACGGTGATATCCGTAAAACCTTGTGCAGTCAAATGGTAAGCAATGCGTTGTAACGTGATGTCAGGTGACATATTGGGGACTAAGCGCGCTTCTAATTTAGCCGTGGCGGTCGCGGGTAAGACAGTTTTAACACCTTTATCATTATACCCTGAGATGATGCCTTGGACATTAAGGGTTGGTTGGAAATACAAGGTTTCTTTTAAATCTTGGCCGTTACGATCTGTATAAAGTAGCACTTTTAGGCCGTGTTGTGCCACTAAATCTTCTCGTGTTAAAGGTAACTGGCCAATTAAAGCTTTTTCACGTGCATTTGGTGTGATGACTTCATCATAAAAATGCGGTACGGCAATATTGCCTTGTTGGTCAAATAATGCGGCAATGGCTTGTGATAAGCGGATAGGAGCCGAGTCAACAACAGCCGACAATGATGAATGTAGGTCACTATCTGCTGTGTTAGCGGTTAATTCAAAGGTCACAATCCCTTTATTCCCGCCATAAATTTCGACAATGTCGTCCGCATTTTTACCACCAGATTCCCAAAGCACTAAATCAGCCTTGATGGTGTTGGCATGTTTTGCCAAATATTCTGGTAAGTATTGTGAGGCAGTTTCTTCGGCACCTTCGACGATAAAGATGATATTAACCGGTAAGGTTTGGTCATTTTCTTTTAAATACTCGGCAACTGCCGCTAGACGCGCAGTTAAATTGCCTTTATCGTCGTCAACACCGCGGCCATATAGCTTACCATCCCGTGCTGACAATGTCCAAGGCGCCGTCGTCCACAGGTCAAGGGGTTCGGCGGGTTGGACATCATAGTGGTTATAAATCACAAGGGTCTTGGCATCGGGTTGGTCACTGGTGAATTCAGCCTGTACAAAGGGGGCAAAATAGGTGTCATCGTAGGTTACTTTAGCACCAAGTTGGCGAAAAGCGTTGGCAATCGTTGTGGCTGCTTCGGGTAGTGACGCTGCCTGAGCGGAAACACTCGGAATGGCCACAAGTTCTTCAAGTAAAGTGAGGTAGTCTTGTCGGATTGTCATATGTGTTCTCCCGTTAAACATATGTACCTGTAAGCAAGCTTACAGATGGTGATGATTTGTGGTTACTTCTTGTAATCCCAAACGGTAATTTCGGCATTACCGTAGTACTTTTTCACTAATTCTTTTGTTTTCTCAGTTTGCAATGACTTCACCACGTCCTTTAGGACTTGCTTATCTTTGTCCTTTTTGTTGGCTGCGATAAAGTTGAAGTATTGCTCAGAATTCTTATTCAAACTTTCAACGAAAATGGCTGAATCAATGTTCAAGTGTGCTGACTTGGCATAGTTGGTGTTGACGACCGCAGCGCCAACTTGAGGATCTTTTAGGGATGCTGCTGTTTGTGAGCCATCAACTGGGGTGATCTTCAAATGCTTTGGATTTGAAATAATGTCTTTTGGTGTGGCTTGGGTCGTATCTTTGAGCTTGATAAGACCAGCATCGGCCAACAAATGGAGACCACGGTTTTCGTT
>NZ_CBDKZH010000136.1:0-3035 GCF_965300815.1 Leuconostoc sp. | reverse complement strand
TGTCTCAAACAACTATATTATAATAACAAATATTTAAAACCTTGACAACCCCTTTAGTGGATTTTTTTCCAATTTTGTTTAAATGAGTCACGAAATAACCCAAAAGCGGTCCAAAGTGACACCACAATAATCAATAGTTTCAGCAATTGCACATCCATGCTCGTGAAGAACTTAGCCGCAACAATCACGCCAAAAATCCCACCAATCGTGACACCAGCAAAACCACGCCATGAAATCCGATCCATCTTAATCACATTCCAAGCCGTCGTTGGCATAATCAATGCGGCATCTAACATCATCACCGGAAAAGCAATCGCTGGGTTCACCCCCATCAGTGAGAAGAAAATCAATTCAGGCGCATAGTTTCCCAGCCCCATTGTCATCAAAATGCCTACGCCAAGGTTAAACACGATGCCTAAGACAAGCCACCAGCCATGCAACCCGTGCACTGTTAACGCGTTGTCCGCCCCTGGGTTAGTGATCATCCGGACAATCATAATCACAACTGCGATAAACAAGGCCGCAGACATCACCCGCTGCACCGTTGGCGCATGCCAATTTTTCGTGACGTGTGTCCCCACGTACGCCCCCACAACAGCGGCAGTCGTCATCGGCAACAACGTACTTAATTCGACTTTCACTGCGGTGATGAAAAATAGCGCTTCGATCATGACCGGAATGGCATGCATCGCATTTAACGTCCCTGGTAACTGCCGATCGTCATCAATGTAGTGTGTGGCCCGAAACGCTGCTGTCGTCGTGGCAAAAGAGCCAATCCCAAGCGTATCACCAAAATCAGTGATAAAACCGATCAACATACCCAGTCCGAAACGCTGAAAAACCGGCTTTTTTTGTTTCAAGTAGGCCCGGGCGATCAGCCCAATCATCAGCACTATCACCGTGATTAATAAAATTTGAATACTTAATAGGATTATTTTTTCATACATATTGTCTTACTCGTTTCAAAAAATCAATACACACTATTGTATCAAAGTTTAATCACGATTTCTTATGTCTTACGCGACTGATAACCCCAGCATCAAAGAAACGCGCTGATTATGCGTCAGCACGTTATCTCGTTATTATCACATATTACCAAATTTGTACGCGTTCAGCCGGTGCCAACCACATCCCATCACTTGGTTGCACGTTAAATGCCGCAAAGAAGGCATCAAAGTTCTTCACTTGGACATTCACCCGTAACTTCGCTGGACCATGTGGGACCGAAGCAGCTAGGAGTTGCATATATTCTGGTCGTGCCTTCATCCGCCAAATTGTGGCCCAACTTTCAAAGAAGTCAGTTGCAGAAAAGTCTGGTTCCTGCGCAGCTGCTGCTAGAGCCGCGGCCAAGCCACCCAAGTCCGCCACGTTTTCAGATACGGTTAACTTGCCGTTCACTTTAGCGCCATAGGAATCCAAACCGTCAAACTGGGCCACGACCCGATCTGTGCGCACCTTAAAGGCAGCAAAGTCCTCGTCGGTCCACCAGTTCTTTAAACTCCCAAACTCATCAAATGACGCCCCGTTCGTATCAAACGCATGGGAAATTTCATGCGCAATGACCGCACCAATCCCACCATAATTCGCTGATGACGATTGTGACAAACTATAAAATGGGGCTTGCAGAATCGCTGCCGGGAAAACAATTTGGTTTTGCTGTGGGTCATAGTAAGCATTCACCAGATGGGCTGGCATATGCCATTCGTTGCGATCAACCGGTTGTTGCCATTGCGACCATTCATGGGCGATTTCAATTTGTCGAAACTGTAAGGCTGTTTCTAATAAAGTCGCACCTGGTTGGACAATTTTCTTGGCTAAGCGCGCCGGTAGCTGCTCCGGATAGCCAATATGTGGCACGATAGTATTTAATTTTGTAATGGCCTTTTCACGGGTTGCGGCGTTCAGCCAGTCATTTGCTTGTAGCCGTTGCTTAAACACAGCAATCATCTTGGCCACTTTGGCCTCAACATCGGCTTTGGCTGCTGGGGAGAACTTTTCTTGGGCGTAATAATAACCAATCGCTTGATTAAACGGTTCAGCCGCCAAATAAAAGGCGGCTTTATCCGCCGGCATGGCCTCTGGCGCCCCCGTCAATTCACGCTGGTATTGACCACCTAGCACGCGGATGTCATCGGATAAATAACGCGTAAAATTGTTAACAACCGAAACAATCAAGTAGGCTTGCAATAGTGGCCAAGCTTCTTCAGAAAAGAATTGATTAGCGGCCGCCCAGAAGCGTTCTTCGGGCACAATCACTTGATCTGGTGTCTGACCAACCAAAGCTGTTAAAATTGCGTCTAACGGCAATTCTGGAGCTAATTTGGTAAAGTCTGCCCAAGCGTAAGGATGGTACAACTTGGCATATTCATGCCCCTCTTCTTGGCTTAAAACGACCGCGGCCGCACGGGCATCAAAGGCCAGATAACGGTCAATCAAATCAGCCGTTTCTGCCTCAGAAAAGCCAAACTTTGGCAGTAAGGCTGTTTGCGCAGCCCGAAACTTAGCTAACAACGCTTGTCCTTGTTTATGATCGGGTGCATAGTACGTCGTGTCTGGTAAGACCAAGTTGATCGCGCTAGCCCATAAAACATTTGTCCGGGCATCTTTAAAATCAGGCCCCACACCAAGTGGCAGCGCATTTGGCAAGCCTTGCTTTTCCAATTCGGCAATATTTTGCGCAAAATCAGCAAATGAGGTGTAACTTTGATATTGCTGCAACAACGCTTGCACAGGTTGGGTGCCTTGTTGTTCACGGGTGGCAAAATCAGTGGCTAAGCGATGATACGCAATAAATTGTGACAAAATTGGTGAGTCCGGTAAGTTTTTCCCTGCTTGCCAGTCCGACGTAACCGTCAGTAACCACTTTTCAATCTCATCAGACAAGTCACTAAAACCACCTGTGCGTGGCTTATCGTTAGGAATCACTGCGGTCTTTTCCCAAGCGCCATTCACTGCGTCATAAAAATCATCTTGTTGTCGTACCATCTTTTACCACCTTTTTATTAGTAATTAATTACAATCATACACCAGTTATC
>NZ_CBDKZH010000135.1:0-3041 GCF_965300815.1 Leuconostoc sp. | reverse complement strand
ATGTCATAATCCTGACCCTGATCGGCCACTTGATGCGCATCAGAACCATAGACCAACGGAATGCCAAGTTGCACCGCTTGGCGTGCAATTGCCGCTGTAGGATAGGGTTCACCATTGAATGGCTTACGCAGGCCAGCTGAATTGAAATCCAATTCATAGCCTGCTGACTTCATGTCATTTAGAATGGTTGTGATTTTTAATAAATTCTCATGATTAAACGCCGGGAGTTCAAAATATTTTTGATACTTCCGAATTAACGTCAAATGCCCAATCCGGATTTTTGTGGGGTGTGATAACGTCTTAGCTAAATACAAGCTCTGTTGCACCGTGGCAATATAACGGGCAAAGACAGCTTGCGGTGCCGTCACAATTTCTGGAAATGCCGCGGCCAAAACCGCTGGCGTATAATCAATAGGTGCCAACTGCCCCGCTTTGTTCGGCATAAAATGGATTGATAGAACAATTTCATCTGTCCAATCAGCCATTTTGTCTAAAAATTGACGCGTGTCCTGTTCAAACCCAACCAGAAAATCCACCTCAAATCCACGGTGAATCGTCAATTGCGACTGAAATTCAGCTTGCAACTGGTCAACCAGCTGGCAATACCGCGCTAATTCATCTTCATGCATGGCAGAGTGATCACGTGCATCAACTGGCCCCGTAAACTGCGTTAAAAATGCACCAGGCAAAGGCGCGTGCTCTGTGACTGTATAGTCAGAAAAACCTTGCGACACAGCATGTGAGAGATAAGCTGATAAGGGTTCGGTGGTCCCATGATGGGAAAATTGTGTATGGGTATGGCCGTCTTTTTTAGGCATTTCATCCTCCGCTACCAGGTACAATACTGAAAAAATGTTGTCTTAAGTATACAAAAAAACACGCCATAGCGTGTTAAATTTTTTCAAGAATTGTTTTTAAAACACCGTCGTGATTATTGTCTGCGACACTTAACGCAAAGCCACGATTCAAGATTTCTGGATCAGAATTTGTCATGGCCACTGGATGGCCAACATATTCTAACATTTCCAAATCATTGAGACCGTCACCAAAAGCCATGATATCAGCGGGGGCGATATGTAACTTATCGGCCATAAATGACAACGCTGTTGCCTTGTTCACTTCTGGATTGACAATATCAATGGCGCCATAGCCAGAAGTCGTCACATGAACTTTGCTGCCCAAAACAGTCTTCACATCCTGCATAAATTCATTTGCCGCATGTGGCAAAACCAATGAAATTTTTAAAATTGGTTCATTAATGTCGCTCACATCATCAATGATTTGCAAATTTTCAAAATAAGCGTGTGCTAACTTGAGATACTTCTCATTTGGTCGCTTGATAATCATAAAGGACTTATCAGCTGCGACAAAAGCCACACCAAGTTCTAATTGATCAGTATATTTGTCAGTCAATTGCGCAACGGTCGCTAATGCTGAATGTGGCACATCCCATACGTGGGCCAACTCACCATTGATGATGACTTCTGCACCATTGTTTGCAATTAATTGATATTGTCCTGCAAAGTGCTTAAAGTAATCATGCACTTTTTGGACATGATTACCTGTTGCCACAACAAATTGAATATCTTGGGCATGTAACTTATCAAGCACTTCTCGGAACAATGCTTCATTAAACGTTTTATCATCTCTTAGAAACGTTGCATCAAGATCTGATGCAATTAATTTGACTGACATATTTCCCCTTTACTGTCTATTCCTTTTTAACAATAATCCCCTAGCGTTGTAGCCACCAAGTTAAAAACCGGATTAGTGCAAAAACCACAATGGCAGGTATTAACGCGCCAATAATCGCCAAAGCGATTGCTGGCAGTGTGCTACGTTGCATGTTGAGTAAGTTTGACCCCAACATGACGACAAAGATAAACGTGGGTAATACCCGTTCTAACTTAGCCATTACTTTCTACCACGCTTCTTTTTGGCTTTTTGCAAACGACGAGCAGCTTGCTTCATCGCAAAGTTTTGCACCTTTTGACCGAAGTTACCCGTTGGCATGCCACCGCCCATGCCGCCCATAAGAGACGACATGTCCATACCGGCACCACCCATCATCTTATCAATACCACCAAAATTACCATTCGTCGCTTGATTCATCATCTTACGCATTTGATCAAATTGCTTAATCATGCGGTTCACTTCAACAATTGGGCGACCCGCACCGGCAGCTAAACGACGTCGGCGTGATGGATTGATGAGATCCGGATTTTCACGTTCGGCTGGTGTCATTGAGTTCACAATAGCTTCCAAATGCGCAAATTGCTTGGCATCAATATTGATATTAGCCAAAGCCGGGTTATTGGCCATACCTGGAATCATTTTTAACAAATCTTCCATTGGCCCCATCTTTTGCACTTGCTTCAATTGTGACACAAAATCATTGAAGTCAAATGTGTTTTGACGCATCTTTTCAAGTTGCTTGGCTTGTTCTTCTTCGTCAAAATCACGTTGGGCTTTTTCAATCAACGTGAGGACGTCACCCATCCCCAAGATACGTGAGGCCATTCGCTCAGGATAAAAGACATCCAAATCCGTTGGCTTTTCCCCTTGTCCGACAAACTTAATTGGCTTGCCTGTCACATCACGAATTGACAACGCGGCCCCACCACGGGTATCGCCATCAAGCTTTGTGAGCACAACCCCAGTTAAGTCGAGCGCTTCAGCAAAGCCTTTTGCCGTTTCGGCAGCGTTTTGTCCCGTCATGGCATCAACTGTCAACAAGATTTCATCTGGTTGAGCAATTTCAGCGACATCTTTTAATTCTTGCATCAAGACTTCATCAATTTGCAAACGACCGGCCGTATCAATAAAGACATAGTCGTTCTTATTTTCCGCAGCCTTGGCAAGTCCTTGGCGCACGATTTCACGTGGGTCAACATCAGTACCCAATTGGAAAACTGGGATATCCAAATCACGCCCAAAAATCTCCAACTGATCAATGGCAGCTGGTCGGTAAACATCGGCTGCAATCAGCAAAGGCCGTGCCTTTTCTTCTGTGTTTAATTTGTAAGCCAATTTGGCAACCG
>NZ_CBDKZH010000134.1:0-3069 GCF_965300815.1 Leuconostoc sp. | reverse complement strand
GCAAATGGTAATGCGGACGCAAATTCGGCATACGCAAAGGCTGCAAGTCCTGACACAATGGCAGCAATCACAAATGAAATGGCGACAGCAGGTCCGGCATGATCCGCCGCAACAATCCCTGGTAATGTGAAAATAGCAGTTGACACAATTGTCCCCACACCCAACGCTAACATGTCTTTGACACCTAGTGTTTTGTGCAAATGTGCATCGCTATGTGAAAAACTTGCGGGGCTTGCTTTATGCAGCCAGCCAGTCTTCGGTTTTGAATCCGACATGAATCTATCCCTCCAAAGGTTACAAAGTTACCAAATAATATTAACATTTTCTAATATTAGTGTCAATAAAAAAACAGAATGATATATTCTGTTTTCAATGATATGGTCACTAGCGTTGATAAAAACCTGTTCATTACGCCGATAATACCACAAATTATGATTTTGTATGTTTTCGCTGGTAAGTTGCAATACTGTCATATTCCGTTTGCAATTGCCGTGATAAACGGATGAAAATTGGCGCTAATTCACGATAAGCTTCAAAGTTTTCTGGCATTGGTTGGTACGTATTAGCTGTGCCGACATATTGTTCAATGTCATATAAATCATCAATCAAACCTAAGGCTTTTTGTGCCACAATCACGGCTGCCAATGAACCAGATTCAAACGCTTCTGGTACCGTGACCGGTTGTTCAAAGATATCAGCAAACATTTGTCGCCATAATGGTGAACGAGCAAAGCCACCAGTTGCTTGAATGGCCTTTAAATCACCCACAACTTCTTCCAAAGCCAAACTCACCATATAAACGTTAAAGGTAATGCCTTCAAGAACTGAACGCAACATATGCGCCCGTGTATGCCCATGATTTAAACCAAAGAATGACCCTCGAGCATTAGCATCCCAAATCGGTGCGCGTTCGCCACCTAAATACGGATGGAAAATTAACCCGTCAGAACCCGCTGGCACACGGGCGGCAATTTGTGTCATCAAATCATAGGCGTCGACACCTAATAATGCGGCCGTTGATTTTTCTGCATCAAACATATTGTCACGCGCCCAACGGAAGACATCTCCACCATTGTTTACTGGCCCACCAACAACCCAATGACCCTTGTCTAAGGCATACGTAAAGGTACGCCCTTTTGGATCAATCACTGGTTGATCTGATACCACCCGAATGGCACCAGATGTGCCAATGGTAATCGCGGCAACGCCAGGCTTCACCGCATTGACACCAAGATTTGATAATGGCCCATCTCCAGCCCCATAAACAAACGGTGTATCAGCCGGAATCCCAATTACCGCAGCATATTCAGGCGCCATGGTCGTTTCATATTCATAAGGTTCAACTGGTGTTGGCAGTTGCGCTTTCGTAATCCCTGTCACCGCCAACGCTTGTTCATCCCAATCTAACTTAAAGATATTAAACAAGCCAGTCCCAGAAGCTAACGAAATATCCATTTTGTTAGTCCCAAAAAGTCGGTGGAACAAATACTCTTTAATCCCCATATAATGGGCTGCTTGGTTAAAGATGTCAGCGTGTTCTGCTCTCAACCACAGCAATTTCGACAAGGGTGCCATTGGGTGAATGGGTGTCCCCGTCTGACTATAAATCTCTTGTCCTAAGCCGGTCGCCTTCAACTCTTCCGTGTATTTGACCGCCCGCGTATCTGCCCAAGTGATAACCCGTGTTAACGGTTGCCAATCTTGATCGAAGGCAATCAGCGAATGCATCGCTGATGAGAACGATACAGCAGCAATTTTATCGTCACCTTGTAACTTTGCTGCGCGAACCACTTCACTTAAGGCATCAATCAAGGCCTCAAAAATTTCATCCAAATCTTCTTCAGCCATATCAGGCGCATCGCGATACAGTTTGTAGCCTTTATTAGCACTGGCAACAACTTGATTGCGATCATCAAACAACACCGCTTTTGTTGATGTTGTGCCCAAATCGACGCCAATCATATAATCCATAGTTTTCCCTCATATATCAATGATAATCGTTCAACAACTTGTGCAGATACAGAAAAAGCTCCCTAGCGGGAGCTATCTGTTCAAAAAGATTGAGCAGGTTAAAAGTTAATTACTTTACTGAATCCATTGCGTGACCACCGAAGCCGTTACGCAAAGCTGAAACAACCTTACCTGTAAATGTGTCATCTTGCAATGAACGGTAACGCATAGCAAGTGACAAGTAGATAACAGGTGCTGGTACTTCAAGATCCAATGATTCTTCAACAGTCCACTTACCTTCACCAGATGAGTGCATACGACCAGCGATTGCATCCAACTTAGGATCCTTAGCGAATTGTTCTTCAGCCAATTCCATCAACCATGAGCGGATAACTGAGCCGTGGTTCCACAACTTAGCAACTGCTTCGTAGTCGTAGTCGAATTGTGACGCTTCCAAAACATCGAAACCTTCGGCGATGGCTTGCATCATACCATATTCGATACCATTGTGGACCATCTTCAAGTAGTGACCTGAACCCAAACGACCTGTGTACAAGTAACCATCTTCTTCAGCAAGTGAGTTGAACAATGGTTCGATTGTCTTCCAAGCTTCGGCGTCATCGCCACCGATCATGAAGTTACCACCGTTACGGGCACCGTTCATACCACCAGAAGTTCCGGCATCGAAGAGCTTGATACCAGCAGCAGTTGTACGCTTGTTTTGTTCCAAGTTGTCCTTGTAGTTAGAGTTACCACCATCGATGATTATGTCGCCCTTGTCCATCTTTTCAATCAATGTGTCGATTGTTGAGTTTGTTGGGGCACCAGCTGGTACCATTACCCAAACAATCTTTGGTGAAGGCAACTTTGACAACATGTCGTCAATGTCAGTTGCGCCTTCAACAGCTGGTGAGTATTCAGTTGCTTCGCGAACAAATTCAGGGTTCAAATCGAACGCAACAACTTCATGGCCGTTATCAACGGCGTTCTTTACCAAGTTCAAGCCCATCTTACCAAGGCCGATCATCGCAAACTTCATGGTTTACATACCTCTTATGTTTTTTGTATTTTTACTACACTCTTATTATATGAAAATATTTTACACATTGCAAGCAAATG
>NZ_CBDKZH010000133.1:0-3084 GCF_965300815.1 Leuconostoc sp. | reverse complement strand
CAAATAAACGATCGCCGGCATCCCCGAGACCTGGCACAATATAACCATTTTCATTTAAGCTAACATCCAGTGAGCCAGTATAAATATCCACGTCTGGATGTGCGTCTTGCACGGCTTTCACCCCTTCTGGCGCTGAAACTAACGTAATCAACTTGATGTTTTTGGCCCCGCGCTTCTTTAAAGCAGAAATCGCATCCTTGGCCGAACCACCTGTTGCTAACATTGGATCAACAAGCAAGACATCACGTTGGTCAATATCTTCTGGTAACTTGATGAAATACTCCACTGGTTCCAAAGTTTCTTCATCACGATACATACCAATATGGCCAATTTTTGCGGCTGGAATGAGTTGCACAATCCCATCAACCATGCCCAAACCAGCACGCAGAATTGGTACAACCGCCAACTTCTTACCAGCTAATTGCTTCTTCGTTGTCGTTGCCACGGGTGTTTCAATCACCACATCTTCTAATTGTAAATCACGACTTGCTTCATAAGTCATGAGCATTGCAATTTCGTCAACCAGTGCACGAAAATCTTTTGTGCCCACATTCTTTTGACGAATCATTGTTAGCTTATGTTGGATCAAGGGATGATCCATCTCAACAAATTTTCCCATGATAATCAATTTCGCGGGTAAAACAAACCTACCACGCGTTCCTTCCAATTAGTTACTGTGTCTATTATAACAAAAAACCCCCGATATGGGGATTTTCTAAAGGTTAAAACGACTCATCAACTTTTACTGCCACGCTGGATTTTTGCGTGATTTGGGCAAAACTATAAACGCCAAGACCAACGAACGTCCCAACAGCAGCTGGGACCAACCAGCCAAATCCCAAGGCTGAAAATGGGATCAATTGATGGTAAGTATTCACGACTTGTTGTGCCAATCGACCGGACATAAAAGGGGAACTAGCCAAGGCATCTAGTAGCGCTGGTAAGGCGACAAAGCCCACCACACTACGGTAGACAACCGGTGCGTAATTGAAATATTTTGCCGTCAGCGATAGCATAATTAACACCAGTGAAATTGGATATAAAAACATTAAGACAGGGACTGACCAAGCCACAATGTTTGTCAAGCCTGCATTCGCTGTGACAAATGACCCAAAGGCGATGACCCGCAAAAACCATAAATAACTCACTTTTGGAAATACCAAATGCATATCTTGGGCAAATGAGACAAATAAACCCATCGCCGTGGTAAAGACAGCCAATGTCACCACAACGCCTGTCAAAGCCGTCCCAAAATTACCAGCATAATGGGCAACAATTTGGGCAAAAGCGTCGCCACCGTTAGCAGCGGCCTTAAATTGTCCTAAACTCGTCACCCCAAGCAATACCAATGCAGCATATAACACCGCTTCCGCCACAATACTGAGTAAACCGGCTTTTGCCAACACTTGCGAGACTTGGGCATCACGGAAGCCTAACGCTTTCACGGCATAAACTACCGAAACAGCTAAGGCTAATAATGCAATGCCATCCATGGTATTATAAACATCTAAAATACCTTGAAAACCAGCATGAGCTTGATACGTTGCACTCACCGCTTGATGCGTACTTCCCATTGGCATCACGAGCGCCAACAACAAGACGACGAGCAACAAGGCGAGAAACAGTGGATTCAAATATTTCCCGACCCACTTCATCAAACCAGATTGTTTGACCGTTAAATAGTATGCTAACCCGAAAAATGCGCCTGAAAATAACAGCATGCCGAGCCCTTGATCTTTTGGTGCCAAAAATGGGGCAACCCCCATTGAAAAGGCGGTTGCGGCCGTACGTGGTGTGCCGAAAAATGGCCCAATCGTCAAATGAATGGCAACCAGAAACGCCAAGCCAAACCAATGGCCAACCGGCTTGGCAACATCATAAACACTCCGACTGTGGGTGACACTGACAGCTAGCATAGCGAGAAACGGCACCACCGTCCCTGTCACTAAGAAACCAAGCGTTGCTGGTAGCCAATTACCACCAGCGAGTTGGCCTAACTGGACTGGAAAAATCAAATTGCCAGCGCCAAAGAACATCCCAAAAATTAATGAAGCAATCAAAACTAATTGTTGCCAAGTGAGTTTTTTATTTGTCATGTGGCTTACTTTCCTTTCACGTTGACGACAACTTCACCAAAGCCACCAGTAAAAGTGGCGCGCCATTGACCAGCGGTGAGTTGTGGTGGCAATAAGAATGTTCCCGTTGACGCCTTTGTCCCTGCTGGGAAGTCTTTGCCTTGTGCCGCTAATTTGCCCACTAACCATTGCAATGCCAACACGGGATTGTCCAACACCGCTGCCCCTGTCCCTTGCGCAACCACCGTATCATTATGGGTGAGTGTGGCTTGCACATCAGCCAATTCGGCAACCGTTAAGGTTGCACCATCGCGGTTGTCACCGGCAACTACTGCGCCACCTACTGCACAGTCACTCAAAACAAGGTACTTATTTAAGGTCGGAAACCAATCCTTAAAACGGGCGTCTGGTACTTCTAAAGCTGGCGCAACCCAGGTATTTTTCAGTAAGGTTTCGGTAGACATATCAGGTGTTAAAGCCACTTTCGCGGTAAAGAGTAACTCGACTTCAACCAAGGGTTCATTAAAATCGGTTAACTGTAAGTCAGTGCCAGATGGTAAAAATTTATCCGCCACCTGTGCCCCATACAACGGCGCATCGGCGGCAAACATCGCTTGCGTCTCTGGTGACGTCAGTGATACTTTATAGCCAGCCGTGGGCACGCCTTTTTGTGCCATAACGGCATCTTGTACCTGATATGCCGTTTCAAAGTCCGCAACGACGTCCACAAAATCTGCTTGATCCAACGGCGTGTGCTGTTGATAAGCCTCAAATAGGTGCTGCGCCAGGGTCGCTTGTTCGTCAGTTAATGTCATCTTTTTCCCTCCACTGAAATAAAACAAAAAGACACGCTGCAATAAAATTGCAGCGTGTCCGTAACGGTAATCAGCTGCCTATCAATCTTACATTGATAGGCACCACAAATTGTCAGCACCTATCACGAGATAATGATAATGCTGATAATAATTTGTGTGTTTGTTTGTGCTGATAAGGTCATGTGATATTTCTC
>NZ_CBDKZH010000132.1:0-3327 GCF_965300815.1 Leuconostoc sp. | reverse complement strand
ACGAATTTCACCGATATTGGTCTTACCTATAATCCCATCACCCACTATCTCACGATTGTCAGCGTGCTAGATAACATGATTAAAGGCGCGGCCGGCCAAGCCATTCAAAATATGAATCATCTGTACGATTTTGAGGAAACGACTGGCTTAAACCTGATTGCCCAATACGCTTAACCCAACAACGAGGAGACAACATGCCCGAAACACTGACCGCCCCATTCACAACCTTATCTCATCCCAGCATTGCCGCGCCAAAAGGCTTTCACGCCGACGGGCAACATGTTGGTTTAAAACACAAAGCTAAAGATTTGGGCTGGCTCATCAGTGATGTGCCCGCTGCGGTAGCCGGCGTGTTTACAACCAACCAAGTCCAAGCCGCCCCCGTCCAAGTGACCAAAAAAACCATTCAAAACAGCCAACTACAAGCGATCATTGTCAATTCCGGTAATGCCAACGCCGTGACTGGGCAAATTGGTTTGACGCACGCCAAAATGATGCAAACAACGACCGCGGACAAGTTGGGGATTGCGCCCAACTTGGTGGGGGTTGCATCAACTGGTGTTATCGGGCAAATACTTCCCATTGATACCGTGACCGCAGGCATCCACCAACTTCAGCATGACGGTGACCCCCAAGGGTTTGCCCACGCCATTATGACCACGGATACCAACGAAAAGGCCGTGACCATTCAAGGCACCATTGCCGGAAAACGCGTCACGATGAGCGGCGTCGCAAAAGGTTCCGGTATGATTCATCCCAACATGGCCACCATGCTTGGGTTTATCACCACGGATGCTAATATTCCCAGTTCGCTATTGCAACAAGCCTTGTCAGAAGATGTCGAGACGAGTTTTAATCAAATCACCATTGATGGCGATACCAGCACCAACGACATGGTCTTAGTCATGGCCAATGGTCAAGCTGACAATCCGCTAATTGCCCAAGACGACGCGGTCTACGAACAGTTTAAGGCGATGTTGCATCACGTGACCACGACGCTGGCCATTGCGATTGCCAACGATGGCGAAGGGGCAACGAAACTCATCACCGTCACGGTTTCACACGCCCAATCAGCGACTGCCGCCCGACTGACTCATTGCCAAAAAAGTCGTCGGCTCATCATTGGTCAAAACCGCCATGTTTGGTAAAGATCCCAATTGGGGTCGGATTATTGCCGCCATTGGCGCCGCAGAAACGGCTATTTCCCCAGATACCATTGCCATCAGCATTAATGACTACCCAGTCATGCAAGCTGGCGCCCCTGTTGCCTTTAACCAGACAGCACTGGCAAACTCACTAGAAGACCCGCACATCACGATTCAAATCGACCTCAACAACGGGGCGGCCACCGGTCAAGCCTGGGGCTCAGATTTGACGTATGACTATGTGAAAATTAACGCCCTCTATACCACGTAAGCAACACCAAGGAGCGACGCGATGACCCAAAAATACATCATTAAAATTGGCGGTAATGCCGCCCAACAGCTCACCCCCACGTTTTTTGAGACGATTAAACATTGGCAAAAACAGCATATTCAAGTCGCCATTGTCCACGGCGGTGGCGATCAGATTTCTCATTTGATGACGCAATTCAATGAACCAGTGCAAAAGTTTAACGGTATTCGGGTCACCACCGCGCAAGGCCTTCATATCACACAAATGGCGCTCCTCGGCCAAGTGCAACCAGCGCTAACCGAAGCCTTTCGTCAACACGGCATCGCGGCCATCGGACTTAATGCCGGTAGCAATCAGCTGTTAACCGGCCATGTGTTGGATCAGGCACTTTATGGCTATGTGGGCGTTATTCACCAGGTTAACACCCAGCTCATTCAACAACTTTGGCAGCAAAATTTAATCCCAATTATTGCCCCCCTTACCATGACCAATGACGGCCAGTGGTTAAATGTCAACGCTGACCACGCCGCCACCGCCATTGCTAAACAACTCCACGCTGATGCGCTGTATTTACTCACTGACGTTGCTGGGGTGAAAGTCAGTGGTTGCTTATTACAAGCACTTACCCCAAAAACAGCGCAACAATTAACCGCTGATCACCTCGCCACTGGTGGCATGATTCCAAAAATCAACAGTGCCTTAAGTGCAGTCAAACGCGGCGTCCATCATGTCCATATCACCAACACCGTCACCCAACCAGGGACGGTCGTCACACTTTAACAAGGAGTACCTTATGACCCTCTTTCCGAATTATCATCGCGCACCCGTGACTTTTACCCAAGCACAAAATGCCACTTTGTTTGACGACCAAGGCCAAGCCTATAGTGATTTAACCAGCGGCATTGGCGTCTATAACATTGGCGCAACCCACCCCAAAGTCGTGGCGGCCCTGACGCAGCAAGCCGAAAAAATATGGCATATCCCCAATTTATATCAAAATCCTTTGCAAGAGGCCGTGGCCCAACAACTCGGTGGACCGGACTACACTGCTTACTTTGCCAACTCCGGTGCCGAAGCCAATGAAGCAGCGATTAAACTCGCACGTCTGGTAACCGGTAAATCAACGATTATCTCGTTTACCAATTCGTTTCACGGTCGGACGTATGCTGCGATGTCAGCCACCGGCCAAGACAGTATTCATGCTGGCCTACCCATGTTGACCGGCTTTACTTACGCGAAATTCAACGATATTACCAGCGTCAAAGCACTGATCACCGACGATACGGCGGCCATTATGTTAGAACTCGTTCAAGGTGAAGGTGGCGTTTTCCCCGCTGATCCAGCCTTTGTCGCTGAGTTAGTGGCTTTAGCCCAGACAAATGGCATTTTGTTACTGGTTGATGAAGTCCAGACAGGCATGGGCCGAACTGGCACAAGATTTGCTTTTGAACAATATGGTTTCACGCCAGATATTTTTACCACTGCTAAAGGATTAGCCAACGGCATTCCCGTCGGCGCCATGTTAGCGAAAAATGAATTCGCCCCTGCTTTGGCCTATGGTACCCACGGTTCCACTTTTGGCGGCAATCCCTTAGCCATGTCCGCCGCGCAAGCGACCTTGACGGTCTTGGATGACGTGTTACCAACCTTGGCAGAGAAAATCGCTTTATTTTGGGATAAATTAGCGGAATTTAAAACCTTAGCAGTCGTTGATGACGTCCGCGGGTTGGGGATGATGGCTGGTATTGCACTCACGGTGCCTGTCGAACAAGTCGTCGCTGATCTTTTAGCAGCACATATTATTGTTTTATCTGCCGGCCACAATACGTTACGCCTGCTGCCACCGTTGACAATTCCCACCGCTCAACTTTTGGAAACGTTGGATAACATTAAAATTCAACTTGATAAAATTTAGTTGTTGACAATTAATTC
>NZ_CBDKZH010000131.1:0-3334 GCF_965300815.1 Leuconostoc sp. | reverse complement strand
TTCGTACCAAAAGTGCATACCTACGCGTTTGTTATTATTTTAGTGATTATTTTTAAAGCCTTTAATTGGGTACCCAAGCCATTAGAAGATTCAGTTGTGATGTTTAATCAAGTGATCATGGGGAATTTAACGCATGCCGTGCTGGCCGGTATTGGGTTAGCCTTGATTGATTTGAACGTGTTAGCGCATTCATTGACTTGGCAGTTTGTGTTGTTAGTTTTGACTAGTGTGGTGGTGATGGGATTAGCGAGTGCGTTAATCGGGCAATTATTTGGCTTGTATCCTGTTGAAGCGGCAATTGCAGCGGGCCGGGCATGGCTGACAATAGTATGGGTGGTACTGGAAACGTGGCCGTTTTGTCAGCTGCCAATCGCATGGAAATGATTGCGTTTGCCCAGATGGGTAACCGGATGGGTGGCGCCATTGTCTTGATTCTTGGTGGTATCTTAATTCGTTTCTTACGTTAAAATGTTACCGTTGATAGCCACCTTTAGAGATAAAACTTGCAATTATTGGTTTTTCCTTTATACTTATAAATAGTAAGAAGATAGGAGAATTCATATGACTAAGTATGGTGTTATTGTTGGTTCAATTCGGGAAAATTCATATTCAAAGGGTGTTGCGGATGCACTTGTTGCTGGTTTGCCAGCTGATGCAGAGGTTACTTACCTTAATATTGCGGATTTACCATTATATAACCAAGATTTCGACGCGGCTTCACCAGAAGCTTACACACGTTTCCGAAATGACGTTTTGGCACAAGATGCCTTCATTTTTGTGACACCAGAACACAACCGTAGTATTCCAGCAGCATTGAAAAACGCGTTGGACGTCGCTTCACGTCCTTGGGGTCAAAATGTTTGGGCTGGGAAGCCAGCTTTGGTTGCCTCACAATCAATCTCTGGGATTGCTGGCGTATTGGCACATCACGTGTTGCGCCAAACATTGGTCTTCTTAGACATGCCAACTTTGCAACAACCAGAACTTTACATCGGTAATGTTGGCACATTGGCTGACGAATCAGGTCAAATTACAAATGCGGATACAAAGGCCTTCTTGGCTGATGCCGCGCAACAATTTGTCACATTTGCTGATAAGTTTGTGTCATAATTTTAAATTTGAAAAGTCGCGACCGCAGGGTCACGGCTTTTTTTGTTGGCTGATAATGGTTGTGGTCAAGTCGATATTAAATTTGTGTTATCGCTTTCAGTAAGTGCTATAATGGGGCCAAAGATGCTGAACATAAGTTAACGCAAGCAAAGGAGCAGGAACATGAAAGCAGCTGTATGGCATGGTGTAAAGGATGTACGTGTTGAGGACGTGACGTTAAAACCGTTAAAGGCAAATGAAGTTGTGATTCGTGTTGCCTATGCGGGTATTTGCGGCAGTGATTTACATGAATATTTGGAGGGGCCTGTCTTTATTCCAGTTGAACAACCGGATGGTTTGACAGGCGGTCAAGCACCGCTAACCATGGGACATGAATTTTCTGGGGTGGTTGAACAGGTTGGCGCTGACGTGACTGACTTTAAAGTTGGGGATCATGTGTCAGTTAATCCAACTGTCACTAAGGGTGAAGTCGCAGATGATGTTGATGTGTATGATGGGTATAGTTTTATTGGTTTGAGTACAGATGGGGGCTTTACTACCCATGTGAATGTCCCAGAAGCTAACTTGTACCATTTACCACAGGACTTTCCGCTTACCTTAGCTGCGACGATTGAACCAACTGCCGTAGCCGTACAAGCCGTTAAAGAAGGTGGTCTGCGCTTTGGTGAAAAAGTGGTCATCTTTGGGGCTGGACCAATTGGTGTTTTGGTTGCCGCAGCGGCTAAGGCAGCAGGGGCGACTAAAATTGTGGCTGTTGATTTATCAGCAGTTCGACTCGAAAAAGCTTTGGAAATGGGTGCCACTGATGTGGTGAATCCCAGTGAAGTTGACGATACAATTGCTGCCATTAAAGCCATTATCCCTGGTGGTGCCGACGTGACGTTTGAAGTAGCTGGGGTGCAACCAACATTTGAACAAGCGATTGCTGCCACGCGCCCACGCGGTACCATGGTGATTGTGTCAATTTTTGCTAAACCAATTAGTTTTGACCCGATGCAATTAATGAACGCTGGCGTTAAGCTGACGACAACGATTGCTTATTCTAAAGAGACTTTCCAACAAACCGTTGATTTGGTGAGCCAAGGGCTAATCGATGTGGCGCCAGTGATTACCGATATGATTGCATTGGATAACATTGTCACCGATGGTTTTGAGTCATTGACGACGGATAAGTCACAGGCGAAAATTTTAGTGAACTTAGCAGAAGAAGACTAGACCGTTGTGCAGCATTGGAGGAACCGATGACTGATAATATTTATCAATTTAATGCCGTAAAAGAAGATGGTGAGATGTATTCACTCGGGGACTTTGCTGGTCAGCCAATGATTATTGTCAATACGGCAACAAAGTGTGGTTATGCGCCGCAATTTGAAGCGTTGGAAGCCCTTTACCAAACCTATCAAGCGCAAGGTTTGGTGGTGTTGGGCTTTCCATCGAACCAATTTAAGCAAGAGTTAGGGTCAGCTGAGGAAGCAGCGGCCGCTTGTCGTTTAACCTATGGCGTGTCTTTTCCGATGCATCAATTGATTGCAGTGAATGGGCAACAGACAGCACCGCTCTTTGCGTATCTTAAAAATCATGCCAAAAACGTCTTGGGTCAACGTATTAAGTGGAATTTTACGAAGTTTTTGGTTGATCAAGAAGGGCATGTCGTGAAGCGCTTTTCACCCGCAACATCACCAGAAGCGATGATCCCTGAAATCGAAAAATTATTGGCCTAATAGTGATTGCAAGCATCTTTTAAAGTCGAAAGATGCTTTTTATGTGCTGTTTGAGCGTAAAAAAATGTGGGCATTTTGCTTGGTTTGTGAGATAATTATCGCCATACAGAATTAATACAACAAATGAGGTAGAACAAAATGTCTATTGTTAAGGCACCAAAATGGGTTTCAGCTGGTGCATTAGTTGCGTTGGGAATTGTTTATGGCGATATTGGGACATCACCCCTCTATACGATGAATTCGATTCTCAACAGTGCGCGTAGTGTGGCACAAATTCAAGAATTTGTGCTGGGTTCCGTGTCGTTGGTCTTTTGGACACTGATGTTGATTACAACTGTCAAATACGTCCTGATTGCACTGCGAGCAGATAATCACGGTGAAGGTGGTATTTTTGCGTTATATAGTCGGGTACGTGAAACAAATAAAAAGTGGTTGTTGATTCCTGCGTTGATTGGTGGGGCAGCGCTCCTAGCGGACGGGACGCTAACGCCTGCGGTAACGGT
>NZ_CBDKZH010000130.1:0-3382 GCF_965300815.1 Leuconostoc sp. | reverse complement strand
ATACATTTCTGGGGGAATAATGGATTCTCCTGCTTCAAATTCCATCAATAAACTACCTTAATTATAGAAAATGGGCTTGCCGTGGTAGCGTTCTGCGCCGCGCATAAAGTGGGCCCCGTGACCAATGACCAGATCCGCACCAGCATCAATGGCTGCGTGCGCTGCCTCAACCACAAAGTCAGCCGGTTGGTCAGCATACCAATCAGCACGAGCGCCCTCGTGCGTATGCAAATTGAAAAAGACAAAGTCACTCCGACGTTTGGCATCAGCAATACTTGCCTTTAAAGCAGCCAAGTCAACTGGTTCAACTTGCGTTTTAAAAGCGGCGGTGGTGGCTTGTTCAAATTTCAAGTGAGATTGGAAAAGTGAGCCGAATTCTAAAATATTTGCCGGCGGTTCTGGCCACCGCTCAATTCGGCGCCCTTTTGCGGCACTTTCTGTGAGACCTAAACTGTCGGCAATCCGCTGCAGTTGGTCAAATTGTTCTGCCGTGACTTGATAAGTTTCTGACCAACGTAGCGGATTAACGCCTGGACGTGGTGGGACACCATTGCCACCGTTACTAGCAATAAAAACATCTGCACGCGTTGCTGTAGCAGTTACAAAGCCAATCCGACCATCTGCTGCATCGTAAAACTTTGGTAGCCGTGCCTCATCTAATGAACCCGCAAGACCACCAGCGATTAGATGATGGGCTTTTGCAGCTGTCAGCGTATCCTGCATCCCTGCAATCCCAAAGTCACCGCTATGGTTATTGGCAAAAGATACCAACTTGATGTTTAATGCCTGCAATTCCGCTAAAGTTTCTGGCCGTACAGCTGTCACATAGCCACGTCCTGCTGCCACAGTCGGCTCTGGATTTGGTGTTGTAAATTCCGCATTGGTAAAGACTGCATCAGCGTTATGCAACTGCTCGACAAGTGTTGCATCTAATCGATTCGCTAAATTACGACTTGAAAAGAGTGCATCACCAGTTAAAATAATTCGCATATTTCCCCCTATTTTGTCAAAGCCGAAAGAGGCTTTTCAACTGACATTTTACCTGGATAATACTGCTTCAACCATTTCTGAATGGTTGGTTCATGATAAAGCGTCACAAGTTTTTGATACTGTTTATCATGTCGATGTTGTTTGTTGGTCACAATCACATTCACATTTGCTCGTGTGTTTTGGTCCAACTTTTCGTGAAAAATAGCATCCTTAAAGACATTTAATTTGGCTTGTTGCGCAGTGTTGTTATCAATTGCCACGGCAGCAACACCTTGATCGTGAAGTAAAGCTGGCGTTGTGGTCGAGACGACAGGTTTGATATTAAGTGACTTCGGATTGTCGACAATATCGTTTGGTGATACTAGATCATCAACTGCGTGTGGTTTTAGTGTAATGAGGCCAGCTGATTCTAGTAGTTTCAACCCACGACTTTCAGCAGCTGGATCATTAGCAATAGCAATTGTTGCGTGATCTGGTATTTGGTTAATCGTATGATAGTTTTGTGAATACAGGCCCATTGGCTGAATATAACTTGTGCCTAATGCATAGACCTGGTTTTTAGGATTAGCTTTGTTATAAGTTACATAGTAAGCATAGGATTGGAACGCGTTGGCTTGAATGGCGTTATCAGCAAGCGCACGGTTTAACGCAGCCGAATCTGTAAAATCTTTGACCTCAATCTTTAAACCGGCTTTTTTTGCTGCTTCAGAACTAGCAATATGCTGCCAAACAACAGTGTCACTTCTCTGTGATCCTAATACTATCGTTGTTGCTGTTAGCGTTGTATCCTTCTTGGCGTGAAAAAACACGGCCCAAATGGTTAGGACCAAAACCACCCCAATACTTAATAAAGTCATACCTTTTTTCATTTTTTCTCCTTGTGCTCATCCTATGGTGAATACTGTTCATTACTCATAGTGTGCACCGCCAACATCGCTTATTCATGATAAATTCTCCTGTCAGTTAAAGTCATATTCTAGTTTAATTCAGCCACAGCGTCAAACATTCTGTTTGAAAAAGCTATTTTGGCTTTGGCGCACCAGGCCATACAGCTATTTCACCAGTACCACTCTCGTTATTGATATAGTTGGCGACATTATCGGATTGATAGGCCTTTACTAATTTTTTGATGGCGTCACTATTTTTCTTGTCTTTCGTGGTGGCAATAATGTTAATGCCACCTTGCGTTCGCTTATCAACGGGTTGAACATAGATCGCTGACTTGATTGACCGACCTGAACCGACAACAAAGCTTGGATCAATTGAGGCAAGATCAACTTCAGGCAATGTCCGAATTAACTGATCCGTCGCAAGTTCTTTAAATTGCAGATTTTTCTTGTTTTCAATAATGTCTTTAACTGTGGGGTCTTTGACATTTGGCGACAATTTAATTAAGCCAGCTGATTGTAAAACCAGCAAAGAACGCCCTTGCGTCACCTTACTATTTGAAATCGCAACGATACCATTTTGAGGAATAGCATTAACCGACTTGTGCTTATCTGAATAGAGTCGGCCAGCAACTAAAATCGTTTCTCCGACAGGTACAATATCTGTTTTATGGGATTTGTTCCAATCGTTTAAAAAGATGTAATGTTGAAAAGCATTAGCATCGATATCCCCAACTGCTAAGGCAGCATTGGGTTGCGTATAATCACTAAATGTTTTGATTTTAAGTGTTAGTCCCTCTTTTTTAGCATTATTTTTAATGATTTCCCATTGCTTATCTGTTCGTTTATCACCCGCCATAATACCGACTGTTACGGTTTCTGGTGATTGAACCGTTGACTTTGGGACAAAACTTGCATAGCCGAGACCACTGAGCACGATGATAGTTGCTGCGCTGATCAACCATTTATTTCTTTTTTTCATGTTCTAATAAACTCCTCGTTTTAACATTTGATAGATTTGTAAGACAACCATTAATAACGGCTTATCAAAAGTATGTAAAAGACACATTCGGGTCTGTACCAAACCACAACCCAATAACGTACTGAATGCACGATTAATATCGAAAAATCTGATTGGAGTTACTTTTTGCATATATGAACGCCTTTCGTGAATTAAATGACAAAAATTTTGGTTAAAAAAAGTCCTGTAATCTAAACAATTAGATTACAGGACGACGAATCGTGTTACCACCTGATTGTATGTGTCAATCAAAAACACACCTCATGCCGGCCATACAGGGATTGAAACAGTATGAACGGTTACGCGGTATCGGACGCACCCGCGTATCACTAATGCAATGCTGATGCACTCATAATACGATTAACTCCGAGACCATTATTCGGTCATTCACGTTGTTTACTTCCACCAAACGTAAACTCTCTTGCTAACGCTACATGCCTACTCATCTCTTTTTCGTTGATTAAAAATTTACATGATTAAAATG
>NZ_CBDKZH010000129.1:0-3392 GCF_965300815.1 Leuconostoc sp. | reverse complement strand
TGATTGGTGGGGCAGCGCTCCTAGCGGACGGGACGCTAACGCCTGCGGTAACGGTAACGACTGCCATTGAAGGGTTAAAAAATCAACAAATTGGGACCTTTTTATTCCCAGATAATCAGACCGTGGTGATCGGTGTTGTCAGCGTACTATTACTTGTGATTTTTACGTTCCAAAAAGCGGGGACCAAAAAAATTGGGAATATTTTTGGTCCGGTGATGCTCGTTTGGTTTTTGTTTATTGGGGTATTTGGTCTCATTAATATTTTCTCTGATCTGTCGATCTTGAAAGCCTTGTCACCAGTATATGCGATTCAAATTCTCTTTAATCCGGAAAACAAGACGGGGATTTTTATTCTCGGGAGTGTCTTCTTGGCGACAACGGGTGCGGAAGCGCTATACTCGGATATGGGACACGTGGGTAAGCGGAATATCTATATCAGTTGGCCGTTTGTTTATAGCATGCTGGTGTTGAATTATATGGGGCAAGGTGCTTGGATTATGTCAAATAGTCAACGCCCTGATCTTTTGGCCCAATCCGCCAATCCATTCTTTGAAATTTTGCCGGGTCACTGGCGCTTTGTTGGTGTTATCCTAGCAACACTGGCCGCTATCATTGCCTCACAAGCTTTGATTTCGGGCGCTTATACCTTAGTCAGTGAAGCGATTAACTTGAAGGTTATGCCACGTCTACGTATTTTTTATCCAAGTAATGTTCGTGGGCAAATGTATATTGGCATGGTAAATTGGTTGCTTTGTGCGGTTGGGCTGATTGTGGTTTGGAGTTTCCAAACGTCACATAATATGGAAGCCGCCTATGGACTGGCCATTACAGTCACGATGTTAATGACAACCATTTTATTGTTTGAATTCATTAAATTGCAAGGCCAAAAAGTTTTGGCGTATGGCTTCTTAATACTATTTGGTTTCATTGAATTTGTTTTCTTAATTGCCAGTCTGGCAAAGTTTATCCACGGTGGCTATGCAACCTTGATTATTATGCTCGCTATTTTGCTGGTGATGGTGGTCTGGTATTATGGTAATAAGCGACGGGAAGCCATTTCAAAGCAAGATGATTATGTGTCATTGAAGGATTATCGTAAGCAACTCATCAACCTGTCAAAGGATGACGACGAACCAATTTTTGCGACGAATTTGGTCTACATTGCGCATATGCATCAAAATTATATGCTAAAGCGGTCAATGATCTATTCAATTCTTGGCTCACGGCCAAAACGCGCGACGATTTATTGGTTTGTGACGGTTAAGGAATCAAGTGATCCTTATGGTAAGAGTTATGCGGTTGATATGTTGGGAACGGATAATATCGTCCATGTGACATTTAATCTTGGTTTTAAAGTGGAACCGCAGATTCCGGTTTATCTAAAACAGGTGGCCAATGAGTTGATTAAACAAAATGTATTAAAGCCACAATTCCCTAAATATGCCATGAATAAACATGGGAATGTTGGTGATTTTAAGTATGTTGTGGCTACCCAATACTACGCTGATCTCTTGAATTTACCCAACATTCACGCTTGGGATCGCTTCCTAATCGGTGGTCGTGTTTGGTTACAATCACATACGGTGAGTTCAAGTAACTTTTATGGGTTGGAGTTTAGTGATGTGGTAGAAGAAATCGTACCGCTCTTTATTGCGACTGCCAATCGTCAGAAGTTAACCCAGATTGAAGTGAAAAACATTTTGAAGGACAACGAGTAGTGGTATCATTACCGGGAAAATCAATTGGGAATCAGTCGATTTTCCCGGTATTTTAATCTGATAAATTTATTTTTCTTTTACTATTTTTTGTGTTAAATTAGGTAATGTAGCAGAAAAATAATATCATTAAAGGAATGACAATATGTCTGACAACAACAAGACAGAATTGCCACTTGACGGGTCAGCTTCGCGCCTTGATCGTCACAGGGCTGACCTGCATCAACCAAAGCGTAAAAAGGGTTGGCGTATTGCGTTATTGGTTTTGAGTGTACTGGCATTGGTCGGTATCGGTTTAGGTACCTTCTATGCGAGCAAGTTGAAACAATCAATTGACCATTCATACTCGGCAACAGACCTTAAATCTGAAAAAATGTCGAGTGAATTAATTAAAGATAAGAAGCCGATTTCTTTTTTGGTGTTGGGAACCGATACGGGAACGACGGGTGGTTTTGGCGCAGATCGTGATCGTTCGGGTTTGACAGACTCACTGATGTTAGTGACGGTTAATCCTGAAAAAGAGACTACGACCATGATTTCGTTGCCACGAGATATTATGACATCCATTGACGGGTTTGAAGAAAGTTTCCCACAAAAACTCAATGCGGCGTACGCTTTCAGAGAAACGGCTGATGAAGAAGCGACTTTGGGTGATGGCGTGAGCACGACCATTACGACGATTCAAAAAATGTTTAATATCCCAATTAATTATTTTTCCATGGTGAATATGAGTGGGCTTGGCGATGTAGTGGATCGACTTGGTGGGATTCAAGCAGTATCACCTTTGACTTTCGACTTTAGTCAAGAAACGGCACACGAAACAGGTAATGATCTTTATCGTTTTACCGAAGGAAAGAGTGATTATTATTATGCCGCCGACGGTGAACATTTTAAGCATTATAAGAAGATGGATGGCAAAGCCGCTTTAGCATTCTCACGGATGCGTTATCAAGATCCAAAGGGTGACTACGGTCGTACCCAACGTCAACGGATTTTACTTGAAGCGATCATGAACAAAGTCAAAACGAATCCGACAACGATTTTGAACACTGATTTCATTAATGCCACAACGAAAAACATTGCCTCAAATCTTAAATTAGGGGATATGTTAGCATTGGGATCAAACTACATGGCTGCAACGAAGCACATTAACTCTTATACTGTCCAAGGTGAAGGCCAAATGTATCAAGGTGTGTCTTATCAACGGGTAACGACGGCACAACGGCAAGCCGTAACGGATACGGTGCGCTCAGCCCTTGGGTTATCACCGGCAACAACTGGTGAAGAATTTGGTAGTGATGTCACGTCATACCAGTTGGCACAAGTTTTCTCTGCGGATGACCAATATCCAGAATTCAATACTGCAAGCAACGAAAAATTGCCCAATAATTAATGCACCTGTCACTGAAGAAAAGAGGCCCCTATGAACGTTTTTGCAACCGTTAAGAATAGACGATTTTATCGCTATTTTGTTTTACTGGCCATTGTGGTCCTCATTTTCTTGCTCAGACAGTTTATGTCTTTGCTGTTATTGACGACAATTTTTTCGTATTTAGCCTTAAATGCTGGTAAGCGTGTCCAATGCATTTTCAAGCTTTCCCGTGGGATTGCCATTAGTTTAGTTTATATCGTTTTTGTTGGCTTCCTGATTTGGGCGATTGATCATGGGGCCAATAC
>NZ_CBDKZH010000128.1:0-3416 GCF_965300815.1 Leuconostoc sp. | reverse complement strand
GGCCAGAAGTGGGCGGAATTGTGCATACGCATTCCAAGTGGGCGGTTGCCTTTGCCCAGGCGGGCATTCCAGTGCCTGCGGCAGGGACAACGCATGCAGATACGTTTTACGGGGATGTCCCAATTGCTGACCGCCTCACACAAGCGGAAGTCGATGGCGACTATGATTTAAATACCGGCCAATCTATTGTGCGCGTGTTTGATCGTCAGCACCTTGATCCGATGGCCATTCCTGGTGTGTTAACCAATTATCATGGGCCATTTACTTGGGGAAAGGATGCCAAAACGGCAGTCCAAAACGCTATTGTGCTAGACGTGGTTTCAGAAATTGATTTCCACACCATGCAGTTAAATCCAACCCAAGATTTACATGTGCCACAATACTTGCTTGATCGGCATTATTTCCGCAAGCATGGCGCACATGCTTATTACGGCCAAGACACCCACTAAGCTGGTCAGTTGCCAGTGCGCCGCTGAATTGTCGCTTTTTCAAAAACCAACGTGTGGTAAAATAATAGTAATTATTTATTTCTGAAAGCGGAGGCGTTCATCGCTGATGGACGAATATAAATTATGAAAATAGCGATTGCAGGATTTGGCGCACTTGGCGCACGTTTGGGCATTATGCTACAAGCGGCCGGTCATGATGTGACCGGGATTGACGGGTGGCCAGCACACATTGCCGCCATTAATACCAAGGGATTGACGGTTGTCCATGATGATCAAGACCCAAAGGTTTATTATTTACCCGTGATGACCCCACAAGAAGTAACGGGGACGTTTGACCTGATTATTTTGTTGACTAAGACACCACAGTTGGATCGGATGTTGACGGATATTGCGCCAATTATCACCGATCAAACACAATTACTCATCTTGTCTAACGGTTTGGGTAATATTGAAGTGATGGCAAAGCACGTGGCCAAGTCACAAATTGTGGCCGGTGTGACGTTGTGGACGTCATCTTTGGTGAAGCCTGGTGAAATCCACACAACTGGTTCCGGTTCGATCAAGTTACAAGCACTGGCTGGCGGGGAGGCGCAACCGATCGTTGAGGCATTGAACGAAGCCGGCTTGAATGCCGAATTGGTACCAGATGTCATGACAGCCATTTGGCATAAAGCCGGTATCAATGCCGTTTTGAATCCATTGTCAGTGTTGTTAGATGCTAACATTGCCGAATTTGGTACGGCGGGCAATGCCATGGGTATGGCGTTAAATATTTTGGATGAAATGAAGCAAGTCGGGGCCTCACAAGGTATTAAAGTTGATGTCGCTGGCATTATTGCGGACTTGAGTCGGTTATTGAAACCAGAAAATGCGGGTAATCATTATCCGTCTATGTATCTAGACATTCAAAATGGTAATCGAACAGAAATTGACTTTTTAAATGGTTACTTTGCGCTTCTGTGGCAACAAGAAGGAATTCCAACCCCATTTAATGCGTTGGTTACACGATTGATTCACGCCAAGGAAGATATTGTGCGCACGAAGCTAGCCAAAGAAAAAGAAAATTTTGAAATTTGAGTTTGATTATAGTATGATGAGAGAGACGAAGAACGTTTCTCTTTTTTATTTTAGCAACGAGATAAGGACAAACTCATGACAAAGACGACGGAAACAGCCATTTTTGCTGGCGGATGCTTTTGGTGCATGGTGCAACCATTTGATTCATTGCCTGGCATTGAAAAAGTACGCTCCGGTTATACCGGTGGCCACACAGAAAATCCAACTTACGAAGAAGTAAGTTCACACACGACGGGGCATACGGAAGCCGTGAAAATTTGGTTTGACCCAGCACAATTATCGTATGCCGAATTGGTCGAAATTTACTGGGAACAAACGGATCCAACTGATGCCATGGGCCAGTTCCAAGATCGTGGTGACAATTACCGACCCGTGATTTTTGTCGCTGATGACACGCAACGTGCCATTGCGGAAAAGTCCAAAGCGGCATTAGCAGCCTCTGGTCGCTTTGATGCACCAATTGTGACAACAATAGAAGACGCGCAACCGTTTTATGAAGCCGAAGAATATCATCAGGACTTCTATAAGAAGGATCCAGCGCGCGAAGCGATGGTCATGGCCAGTCGTGTGGCTTTCCAAAAGACCCATTGGGATGACAAGTAAACAGCGTGAGCTGTTTTTATTTTGTCTTCAGATCGCTATCAAGTGTTGATATATGGTAAAATAGTTAAGTTATAGATGATACAAGATCGTCTAATTGATAAGGGGAAAAACGTGCCAGCCACAGCGTTAAGCGATGTGACGGGACGCTTAAGATAACATGCAACTTGAATTTTTAGGCACTGGTTCTGGTCAACCATCAAAATTTAGAAATGTGACAAGCATTGCGCTGCGCCTTCTTGACGAACGCAATGCCGTTTGGTTATTTGACGTCGGGGAAGCCACTCAACATCAAATTCTCAAGACAACATTGCGACCACGCAAGGTTGAAAAAATCTTTATTTCACATTTGCATGGGGATCACATTTTTGGGTTGCCTGGCTTTTTGAGTTCACGGTCATTTCAAGGGGCTGATAAGCATGAACCCCTGACCATTTATGGGCCAAAAGGCATTAAAGACTTCGTGCAAACGGCGTTGCGGGTTTCAGAAACGCGCTTATCTTATACCTTAGTTTATGTTGAATTAACCGAAGGGGTTATTTTTGATGATAAGACTTTCCGTGTGATTGCAGCTAAGATGCGTCACCGGATTGATACTTGGGGTTTTCGTGTTGAAGAAAAAGATCATCCAGGCGAACTATTGGTCGAAAAGTTGCGTGAGCAAAATGTGCCATCTGGCCCAGTCTTTGGCCAATTGAAGGCGGGTAAGCGGGTAACCTTACCAGATGGGCGGATTCTGGATGGCCGCGATTACATTGGTGCGGCGCAAAAGGGTCGCGTGGTGACCTTTATTTTGGATACGCGGCCCAATGACAACATTGAAGTATTGGCGCTAAACGCCGACGTTTTGGTACATGAAAGTACTTATGGTGCCGGTGATGAAGAAGCCAAAATGGCACGCGCGCATGCCCATTCAACGAGTGTCAATGCCGCTAATACTGCTCGACGGGCCCATGTTGATAAGTTGATTTTAACACATTTATCAGCACGTTATATTGGACCAATGGTGAAAACTTTGGTCGCCGATGTGCGCAAAATTTTCCCTAATACAGTGGTGGCTAGAGACTTAGATGTCATTGATGTGCCATTTAAGAAAGACAAATAAAGGCCGTCGGCCAGTAAGTTAAAGAAGGTTACAATGAGTCAAAATAATTGGCGTTTGCTGCCCCAACCAGCGGAAAAAACAGTCCGCCAGCTCACGTCACAACTAAATATTGCCCAATTGACGGCCACGATTGTGGCGCAAAAAGGCTACACGACACCCGAAGCGGCGTTTGCTTATCTCCAACC
>NZ_CBDKZH010000127.1:0-3429 GCF_965300815.1 Leuconostoc sp. | reverse complement strand
GTATGCTACCAACAACACATAACTTAGTCCATCAATTAATCGAACAAACCGTGCATGTTGGCGACACAACCATTGATGGTACCACTGCCAACGGCATTAACACGCGCTTTTTGGCAACGCGCGTCGGTCCAACTGGTCGTGTCTTAAGTTACACCGCCACCAAAGATAATGCGAATGCAGCTGCCGCTTCACTTTTTATGAGTGGTTTGTCTGAACGTGTCACCTTACTCGGAAAAACAATTGATCGGCAATTCGTCACCGAATTAGGGCCTCAATCACAGGCACGCATTGCCATCTTTGATTATTCTCAAGCCGCACAAAATGCAGCGGATCGGCCGGTTGACTATCTGGACCAAATTGATCGCGTTTTACCCCGTTTAACCCATGGTGGCCTCCTGATTGTCCTGTTTAGTGAGACCCCTGCTGATTGGCAAACTTATCAAAAAAGTCTCCTGAAAGCCGACTATCAGCAAGCGGCCTATCTCACGGAAGCCGCCCAAGCTTATCTCATTGAACGCATTTAAGGAGTTCAGACATGCACAAGAAAAAACAATATGTCGGGGTTGCTGCCATGGCAGTCCTCTTAGTCGCCATTCTAATCGGTATCTTAGTCTTAACGACCAAAGACCAACAGACCGAAACAACTGCGCAAACCGCCACCTCACAAACCAAAAAAGATCCTAATTTAGACAAAGTCCCTTTGCCACAACTTAATGATACGGTCGCAGATAATGAAAGCGAAGTGCGTATCAGTACGACGATGGGCGATATCACCATTAAGTTGTTCAACCAATATGCCCCACTCGCGGTTGAGAACTTCCTCACCCATGCCAAAGATGGTTACTATAACAACACCATTTTCCATCGTGTCATTAATGATTTCATGATTCAAGGTGGTGATCCGAAGGGTAACGGTTCTGGTGGCACATCAATTTGGCATGATAAGGACACAGCGATCGACAGTGGTAATGGTTTTAAAAATGAGACCAGTTCATCCCTGTATAATATTCGTGGTGCGTTATCAATGGCCAATGCTGGTCCAGATACAAACGGGTCACAATTCTTTATTAATCAAAATAAAAGCGATCAAACCAAAAAAATTGATCAAAACAACTATCCAGCCAAAATTGTAGACGCTTACAAACATGGTGGTAATCCATCGCTTGATGGTAGTTATACCGTGTTTGGTCAAGTGATTGCCGGTATGGACGTTGTTGATAAAATTGCAGCACAAAAAGTTAAAGCAAGTGGTGAAGGGTCAACACCGGTTGATCCAGTTAAAATCACTGGTATTACAATTCTCAAAGAAGCCAAATAAAAAAGCACCTGCGGGTGCTTTTTTTATGTCTTATTGCGGTAATTCGCCGGTTCTTAGGACTAAGACATCAACTGCGGCTGATTTTGTCACATAGGATGGTACTGTCCCTGCCATTGCACGTTGTAGGCGGCTTAAGCCTGTTTCACCAACAACGATAAGATCATTATGATGATCTTTTGGAAAGTCATTGGCAATTACTTTTTTAGGGGTCCCAAAACGCACGTGAATATCCACATCATCATGACCAATACTGCGGGCGTAGGCATAGGCCGTCTGAATAGCGGCTTCAGCATCTTGTTCCATTTGATACACAATGTCTGCATTCATCACCATCGTGCCAAAGTAGCCACCACTTGTATCGACGACATTCAAAATATCTAAATGGGCGTTTGGCGCCATCTCATGCGCCCGTTTGATTAACAAATTGGCAACATTTGAGCCATCAATTGCAACTAAAATATTTTTATAGGCCATCTCACTTATGCTGTTGCATTAGGTTACGCAACATACTCCTTAACTTATGATCTTATAAGCCCATTATACCGCTTTTCTCACTGTAATGTAAGCGCTTTACTTATGTTGCATTTATTGCTGTAAATTTTGCCGTAACAAGAATGCTGGTCCATGTTCCTGACCAATAATGATTTCATCAGCGATATTCAAAAGGAGGCCATGTTCAACAACGCCCACGCGACCGTCTAAATATTTCCCAAGTTCTTCTGGTTGGTCAATAACCTCTAAATGTAAATCCACAATGTAGTGTCCCATATCCGTGACCACTGGTTCGCCGTCTTTAAGCCGCAACACTGGATGTAGTTGCTGTTGCGCAAATTCCGCAACCAATTTACCATGCCCAAATGGCACAATTTCAACCGGTAAGGGAAAACTGCCTAATTGCTGATGCACCTTTTGTTGGTCGACAATCCAAACAATGCGCTTTGAGTTCTTAGCGACAATTTTTTCCATCAAAAAGGCCGCACCACCACCCTTAATCCCATTCATTTGGACATCAACTTCATCGGCCCCATCCACCGTTAAATCAATTGTAGGCGCATCATCAATGTCCACAATTGTAATACCTAGCGCTTGGGCTTGCGCAGCTGTTTTAAAAGATGTTGTCACACCGATAATGTGCAGCTGTTCCTCACGGATGCGTGCAGCTAACGCCTCTAAGAAGTAGGCCACCGTCGAACCCGTCCCCAAACCAACTGTCATCCCATCAGTAATCAGTTGCGCGGCTGTTTCGCCAGCCTGTCGTTTTTCGTCATTAATCGTTATCATACCCTCATGATAACAAAAAACACGGTGAAATATAACCGTGTCATGCAAATTATAAAACTTTCTGTAGGAAATCTTGGGCACGTGCTGTCGTTGGTGCTGCAAAGAATTGTTCCGGCGTAGCCACTTCCTGTAGCCCACCATCGGCCATAAACCAAATGGTATCGGCCACTTCGCGGGCAAAGCCCATTTCGTGCGTGACAACCAACATGGTCATCCCATTTTCAGCAAGTTGATTCATAACCTGAAGCACTTCACCGACCATTTCTGGATCTAACGCACTCGTTGGTTCATCAAATAACATCACGTCAGGCGACATCGCCAACGCCCGCGCAATCGCCACACGTTGTTTTTGCCCACCAGATAAACTAGCCGGATAGGCATCCTGCTTATCGGCTAAGCCGACTTGTGCCAACAATTTCTGACCAAACTCAGTGGCAGCCTGATCAGATAACTTTTTCACTTGAACCGGTGCCAGCTTAATATTTTCTAAGACTGTTAAATTAGGAAATAGATTGAAGTTTTGAAAAACCATCCCCATTTTTTCACGTAGTTGATCCAATGCTTTCTCGCTCAAATTGGTCAATTCGTTACCTTCAAAAATGACTTGGCCGCTCGTTGGCGCATCCAGTAAGTTAATCGCCCGTAAAAAGGTTGATTTACCAGCACCCGATGGGCCAAGAATGGCAATTACCTCGCCCTGTTTGACCTGTGCATTCACATGATCAAAAATTACCTTATCACCATATTGTTTTTTTAAATCAACGATTTTTAATAATTCAGTCATTGCCTTGCTCCTTTGATCTCTAGCTTTAATTATACACACTCACAAT
>NZ_CBDKZH010000126.1:2109-3470 GCF_965300815.1 Leuconostoc sp. | reverse complement strand
CATCATCAGTCATATTGACATGAATCTGCTGATCAATCATACCAGTGTGCATAATACCGAATTGCAGTTGATTCACAATCAAAGGCTGCTGAACAGCAGTTTTTAATAGTTCAATATCTAATGAGTTCTGATTTGACACACCAAAATAACGTACTTTACCACTTTTCTCTAAGTAGTTGAATGCTTCAGCAACTTCATCAGGTTCCACTAACACATCCGGTCGGTGCAACACAAAGACATCTAAGTAATCCGTGCCAATACGACTGAGTTCATCTTCTACTGATTGAATCAAATTGGCTTTTGAAAAATCCATCCTTTTGAAGCCATCCCCACGAACAATCCCACCTTTAGACTGAATGAGAATACTGTCCCGCCCAACGTTAGCATTTTTTAATGCTCGGCCAAATACACTGGATGATTGACCATCACCGTAAATATTAGCCGATTCAAAAAAATTAATCCCATTGCCAATGGCAGACTCAACCGCCTTTTGCGCCTCAAGCTCACTTCGCGTGCCCATCCGCATAACACCAAGCCCAATTCGGGAAGCATTTAGGTCACTAACACCTAGCTTAATCTTCTTCAATATTCTCACCTCATCAATTACTATACGATTGTTCACACATAAGCTATATAGCTAGTGTTATAGCGCAAGCTGTCGCAAATAACTCATATCCTGTTTCATAGCTAGCTAAAAGCGAACCCTCTCATGAGCGTTCGCTTTTTGAAATACCTGCTTTCTTTTGATAAGAAAATATTAAGCCATACAACACAATCGCTGCCAACACCAAAGTTGTCGCAACAACATTCCAACCATGCATGACTTGGATACTTTCAGCAGTCGGTGTGCTAGCTGTCGTCATGATGAAAAAATCTTGGATCGTATGGCCGTCTTTGAGAATAATCACGGAAGCCAAAACCATCAGCAAAAACTGGGTCAGAATACTGCCAATATTTTGCAACGTATACTTGACCCAAAGTCGCTTATCTTCAGGAATAGGTGTTGTCGCTTGATAACTCGTAGTCAACCAGCCATTCAATGTCCCCTTAAAGAGACTCACAATGAATAGCCCAATTGGAAACAATGGCGTACCCACAATCATCAGCAAGCCGACAATAATCCCAACCAGCGAGCGACGCTTCACGTCTGTCCCGAGCAACGCCATCCCCTTTGGTGCCAACAACGTTCCTAATACATACGGCAAGTAAAAGTAGAAAAAGGCTTCCCGATGCCCATAAAATGCTGCTGTATATAGCGAACTAAACAAAAACAAATAATTTCCTACTGCGCCATTAATCAACGTCAAGCATAACAACTGATTTGGCACGTTACGTTGCACTTTTCGCCGCCAGAAAGTGAC